>DATJWU010000217.1:0-4216 GCA_035501055.1 Thermodesulfovibrionales bacterium | reverse complement strand
AGGCCGTCGGCATCATCGCGGCACAGTCTATCGGTGAACCCGGCACCCAGCTTACCATGCGCACCTTCCATATCGGCGGTGCGGCAACGAAAGTCATTGAGCAGGCGGTTCTGGATGCGAAGAATCCAGGCAAGGTGAAGTTTCTCAATATCAATGCCGTGAGAAACAGGGAAGGCGCCCTTGTGGTAATCAACAGAAATGCACTGATCGCGATTGTCGACGGCCACGGCAGGGAAAGGGAGAAGTATAACCTCGTCTATGGCGCCAAGCTGAAGGTCGAAGAGGGCCAGAAAGTGGAAGCGGGCCAGAGACTCGTCGAATGGGACCCCTATGCAACTCCTCTGCTGACCGAAGTCGGCGGCAGGATCGCCCTCGGCGATATTGTTGAGGGGGTGTCGGTGAAAGAGGAGGTTGACGAGATCACCGGTCTTTCGCACAAGGTCATCATCGATTATCCTGCCGCGATGCGTCCCAGAATATCGATAAAGGACGAACACGGGAAGACCCTCAAGATACCGGGTTCCCAGAACACGGCGCGTTACCTCCTGCCGGCGGGTGCACATGTTCTCGTTGACAAGGGAGATATAATGTTCCCCGGCGATATCCTTGCAAAGATACCGAGAGAAACGACGAAGACGAAGGATATTACCGGTGGTCTTCCGAGGGTCGCGGAACTTTTCGAGGCACGGCGTCCCAAGGAGCAGGCGATCGTCACCGAGATCGACGGCGTCGTCGAATTCAGAGGGGCCCACAAAGGGATGCGGGTTGTGGTGGTCAGGGGAGGAGACGAGCAGAGAGAATATCTCATCCCGAAGGGCAAGCACGTGAGTGTCCACGAAGGAGACTGGGTCAAGGCGGGCGAACCGCTTATGGACGGTGCGGTAAATCCTCACAGCATTCTTGATATCCTCGGACCTCAGGAACTCCAAAGGTATCTCGTGGATGAGGTCCAAAAGGTATACCGGCTCCAGGGTGTCTCTATCAATGACAAGCATATCGAGGTGATTGTGAGGCAGATGATGCGGAAGGTCAGGGTCGAAGACCCTGGAGATACGACGTTCCTCATCGGTGAACAGGTGGACAGGACGGCCTTTCAGGAGGAAAACGAACGAGTGAGGAGGGAGGACGGAGTCCCTGCGCAGGGCAAGCCCCTTCTCCTTGGAATCACCAAGGCGTCGCTCACCACGGAGAGCTGGGTCTCTGCGGCTTCTTTCCAGGAGACGACGAGGGTGCTCACTGAGGCCGCGATTAACGCCCAGATCGACGAACTGAACGGGTTGAAGGAAAATGTGATCATGGGAAGGATCGTTCCCGCCGGTACGGGCATGCAGAAATACCGCAACACCTTTGTAAAACGCGAGCTGCAGCCGTTGTTCGCACCTGACGAGCCGCAGCCTGAGGAAGAATAAGAAACGGGATACAAAGTTTCCGAACCCCGGTGAAGACCACGAAGAGGGTCGCTGACTGAGTGCAGCGGCCCTCTTCGGTTTTTCGTCCAAACGGGCCGGACGGATTCCGGAAAGGACGGCAGGGAAAAAAGATGAGTGTGGAGGTTCATTTCATTGCCGATGCGATGCTCGGCCGTCTCGCGCGGTGGCTGAGGCTCCTCGGCTTCGATACCCTCTATTATCGCGATATAAAGGACAGCGATCTTCTGAAGCGCGCGCTCAGGGAAGGGCGAGTGATTCTGACGAAGGACACGCACTTCTTACGCATGAAAAACCTCGAGAACGTTTGCTTTGTGCATGCCGAAAAACCGGTTGCGCAGCTCAGGGAAGTGTGCGGGGCATTCAACCTGACGTCCTCAGGGATTGCCCGGTGCGGCTCATGCAACGGCGTTCTTCACGAAATAACCGGGAAGGAGCGGCTGCGTGACCGCGTCCCTGACTACGTCTTCCTGAGTGCAAGGGCCTTCACGGTATGTTCCTCCTGCGGCAAAGTCTACTGGGAGGGCACCCACCTGCGACGGTTCAGAGAACTGCTTGCGAGCAAATGACGCATGGGCAACACGCATGTCCGTTCTGTAATGTTGTCCATTCTCTCCGGATATCGGGTATAATCCCTATGATACACGCGTCGTTTCAAATCGGTCACTCCAGGGGCGTTACGGGTTCATGAAGGCGGTACGAAGGCAGTTTGTCTATTCACTCCTCCTGATCGGGGTCGTGGTGGTTGCCGGCACCGCGGGATACGTCCTCATAGAGGGCTGGTCCGCCTTCGATTCGCTGTACATGACGGTCACCACGATAACGACCGTGGGGTTTGGCGAGGTCCATCCCCTTTCCGCGTCAGGAAAGGCTTTTACCATACTCTTAATCGTTTTTGGTGTCGGCACAATACTCTATACGTTGAACAACGCTGCACGAATTGTCATCGAAGGAGAACTACAGGATGTTTTCGGGAGGAGGAAATTGGAGAAGAAGATCAGAGGCATGAAAGACCACAATATTGTCTGCGGTTACGGCAGGATGGGAAGGGTGATCTGCAAGGAACTCAGAGAAAAGGGGGCCAGATTTGTCGTGATCGAGAAGGAACGACCTGCTGCCGGGACCTCCGATGAAGAAATGCTTTTTATCTGGGGGGACGCGACCAGGGATGAAGTGTTGAAGGAAGCGGGAATTGAACATGCAAAGGGTCTGATATCGGTGCTCCCCACGGACGCAGAAAATCTCTACGTGGTACTGAGCGCGCGGGTCCTGAATCCTGAACTGAACATTGTCGCGAGGGCAGGTGAAGAGGGCTCCGAAGAGAAACTCCTGAGGGCGGGGGCGGACAGGGTCGTCTCGCCGTACCATATCGGAGGTCTGAGAATCGCCCATACCCTTCTCAAACCCGCCGTGGTGGATTTTATCGAGTTCGCGACACGCTCGGGCAATATCGACCTCCAGATGGAAGAGATATCCGTCCGGGAAGGCTCAGCAATATCCGGAAAGACCCTCGATGAGTGCGGGTTCGGACGGGAATTGGGGATCATCATCGTGGCGATAAAGCGCAGCGCCGGCGAGATGCGTTTTAACCCGACATTCAGGACAACGATAAAGACAGGGGATATCCTGATAGCCCTCGGGGAAAGGACGAAGCTCAAGGTGCTTGAAGAAATGGCGGCAACGCGGTGAGACAGAATCCGACGAGGCGCACAGCGCGAAAGCGGCGGGAGAGGCCTTCCGGAGCTTTCCGCATCCGGTAGCGAGGGGCGCTTTCCACTGCAACTCCGGTTCCCGGTGATCCCTCTCCGATGGACAGGGACAGGCGATCTGCGATGCGCCCGCTACGTATTCATCTTTTCGAGAAAGTCCTTGTTGCTCTTTGCGCCCATGAGCTTGCCGAGGATGAATTCCATGCTCTCGATCGTGCTGAGGGGGTTGAGCACCTTCCTGATGATCCACATCTTGTTGAGGGTATCCTTGTCTACGAGGAGTTCTTCTTTTCTCGTTCCCGAGGAGTTAATATCGATGCTCGGGAAAATCCTCTTGTCAACAAGCTTCCTGTCGAGATGGAGCTCCATGTTGCCGGTGCCCTTGAATTCTTCGAATATGACGTCGTCCATCCTGCTGCCGGTATCGACCAGCGCCGTAGCCATGATCGTCAGGCTCCCGCCGTCTTCTATATTCCTTGCGGTGCCGAAGAATCTCTTCGGCTTCTGGAGGGCGTTCGCGTCGAGACCGCCGGAAAGCACCTTTCCACTTGTAGGGATGACGGCGTTGTAAGCCCGCGCGAGCCTCGTAATGCTGTCGAGGAGAATGACCACATTCCTTTTTCCTTCGACAAGCCTCTTGGCGCGTTCGATAACCATTTCAGAGACCTGAATGTGCCGGGGCGGGGGCTCGTCAAAGGTGGAACTGATGATCTCAGCCCCAGGGACCTGACGTTTCCAGTCCGTCACCTCTTCGGGACGCTCATCAATCAGAAGGATGATGAGGTGAATCTCGCGGTGGTTTTTCTTGATCGCTTTCGCGATCGACTGGAGGAGCATTGTCTTTCCGGTTCGCGGTGCGGCGACGATCATGCCCCTCTGCCCCATCCCGATCGGCGATATCAGGTCCATCACCCGCATCGAGTAGTCATCCTTGGAGTACTCGAGTCTTATGCGCTCCGTGGGGTAGTAGGGCGTAAGGTTATCGAAGAGGGGTCTGCTGACGTTATCCTCGGGTGATTCGTGGTTAATGGCCTCGACCTTGAGCAGGGCAAAGTACCGCTCTCCTTCCTTGGGAGGCCG
>DATJWU010000216.1:0-16167 GCA_035501055.1 Thermodesulfovibrionales bacterium | reverse complement strand
TCCTGTTTCCGACGGTGAAAGCGTATTCCAGAGGGTCTCTGCCTGAACAGCGACACCCGGCGCAACAACAAAGGCGGTACACACCACCCAGAGGACCATGGTCCTCACGACATATCCCGATCTCCTTCTCATCATGGTAATCCTCTCTTTATCGTTTCTTTTATTATCTCAGCTCTCGTTCACGAGGTCAACTGCGGTCTCTCCGACAAGACCTTCCCGCGCTCCGCCTGTCCGCTGCATAATCTGAAAACAAAGCGGCGTCGCTGTCAATAGGCCGCCTCGGCCCCTCTGTCAGGGAAGACCCGCTGTCTGTGATATACTAAAAAAGAACTATGGCATCTTTACTCAGCAATCTCTCCGACACGCTTTTGCCGGTCTTCGACTCCCTGGACATGCCCGTATTCGTTATTGACACGTCGCAGCGGGTCGTATCCCTCAATTGCGCCGCGCGCACTGCGTTGCAGTATACTCAGGATGAAGGTACCGGCGAAAAGATCGGCACGGTCATGTCGCTGACTCAGGAAGCAGGGACAGCTGCCGAACCGCTCGCCTCTCCGGAAAACCGCTGCGGTCCGTTGCTGCAATGCGGCCGCTATGAGGCGGTCTGCACGAGGAGGGGCGGAGAGACCTTCCGTGCAAAGGTTTCTGTCCTTCACTGTCCGGGAGAAACCTTCAGGCTGGTGGTCCTCCGGAGTATCTCCGAACCGGAACAGAGCAGAGTCACCGGGGAAAACGTCAATCTTGTCGGACAGCTCAGCGAAAAAATGAAGCAGATCGAACTCATCAATG
This sequence comes from Thermodesulfovibrionales bacterium, assembly GCA_035501055.1. Classification (GTDB taxonomy): domain Bacteria; phylum Nitrospirota; class Thermodesulfovibrionia; order Thermodesulfovibrionales; family UBA9159; genus DATJWU01. Next base: position 15,378 of record DATJWU010000216.1, on the reverse strand, counting down.
AACTCAGCGGCATGGTCAACTCGAGTCTGAGCATGGGCACGATCTTCAGGATTATGATGTCAGAGATCGGGAAATTCGTCGATTACGACAGGGGCAGCATCCTTCTCTATGACGAAGACGGCAAGAACCTCCAGATCTTTGCCCTCGATACGGATATGCATACGGTCCTGAAAAAGGGGATTAAGGCACCCCTGGGCACGACGAGCGCAGGGTGGGTTATCAGGAATAACCGTCCATGGATCAACTACGACCTGGCCTCTGAGGTGCCCTTTCCGCTGGACCGGAAGCTCCTCAACGAAGGCATTCGGTCCACGATCAGCATCCCGCTTTTTCAGGACCGGCTTCTCGGCGTCTTCAATCTTGACAGTCTGGAACCCGCGAAATACTCTGAAAAAGACCTTCAGTTGCTCCTTCCGGTCGCCAAGCATATATCGATCGCCCTCGAAAACGCCCTCCTCTTTGAAGAGATATCGAAAGAGAAGAAGGAGTGGGAGAAGACCTTTGATGCAATCACCGATATGGTCTGGATCGAAGACAGCAGTCAGCGCGTCATCCGTGCCAACAAGACCCTCCTGAGGAGGACAGGGCTTTCCTCCTTCCAGGTGGCCGGGAAACATTGCCGCGAGCTGCTTGACAGGGTCGGCATCAGCCTGAACAAATGCCTCTGCACCATGACCTTTTCTTCAAAAGACCCGTCCTTCAGCGAGATCAAGGGCGCAGGCACAAGCATTTTTCATCTCTGGACCTACCCTCTTGTGGATGACGACGGCCAACTCTACGCCATCGTTCATTATCTCAAGGACGTCACCGCCCAAAAGCGGCTTGAACAGCAGTTGGTCAGGACGGATAAACTCGCCTCCCTGGGCACCCTCGTGGCAGGCATCGCGCACGAAATCAACAATCCCCTCGGGATCATCGCGGGGTATTCGGAAGCCCTTCTCGACCGGGCAAAGGACAGCAGACTGCTCGACATGGAAGAATTCGAAGACTTTCCGGAATATCTCGAAACGATCAACAGCGAGATGTTCCGCTGCAAGGCCATACTGAAGGGTCTCCTTGAGTTCTCGAGGCCCTGCGGAGGGACATTCCGCGAACTGGATGTCAATGAGCTGATCAAGGAGGTGATCCTCCTCGTGAATCACAGGGCCGTGCGGCTCAAACACCACATTGAACTCAGACTGAACAGGGACCTTCAGAAGATCTCCGCAGACCCCGGAAGCCTGAGACAGCTCTTCATGAACATCATCATCAACTCCATGTACTTCACTCCCGAAGGAGGGAGGATCATTATCGAAACCGTGCCCGCCCGAAAGAGGGCACTGAAGACCGGCAGGGAGATGATTTCCATATCCATTGCGGATTCCGGTCCCGGTATCCCCGGCGAAATACTCGACAACATCTTCGACCCGTTTTTTACCACGAAACCGGTGGGGGAAGGCACGGGGTTGGGACTCTCGATCTGCCACAAGATCTGCGAAGAACACGGCGGCACGATCGACGCGGTGAGCGAAGCGGGAAAAGGAACGCGCTTTATCATTAAGTTTCCGGCGAGGAGGAGATGACACGCCTGCTGGTGGTCGATGACGAGGAACCGGTCAGGAGGCTCCTCAAGAAAGAACTCACCAGAAAGGGTTTTTCCGTGGATGTCGCCCCTGACGCAGAGTCGGCCCGGAATCTCCTTATGACCGCAGTCTATCACGTTATCCTCCTGGACATCGTCATGCCCGGCACCGACGGCATTTCCCTGATGAAGAAACTCCGGCAGGATCCCTCTCCGCCGGTGATCATTGTCCTCACCGGCAGGGCAACCGTCGAGACGGCGGTCGAGGCGATGAAGCACGGGGCCTTTGACTACCTGACCAAGCCCTACAAACTCGACGAACTGTCTATCATCATAAACCGGGCCTATGAATACGGCAGGCTCGCGATGAAGAACCGCCTTCTCCAGCAGGAGCTCGTGCGCCAGGAGTCGCCCTATGAGTTCATCGCGAGAAGCGAACAGCTCAGGCGCATCCTCTCCCTTATCAAGAAGATCGCTCCCACCGACTCCTCGGTCCTTATACAGGGAGAAAGCGGCACGGGCAAAGAACTTATCGCAAACACGATCTGGCACTACAGCCTAAGAAAGGAGCTCCCTTTTGTCGCGCTGAACTGTGCAACCCTGTCGGAGAACTTTCTCGAATCCGAACTTTTCGGATACGAAAAGGGGTCTCACTCAACCGCGTACCAGACAAAATACGGCCTCGTCGAAGTCGCCGATAAGGGAACGCTCTTTCTTGACGAAATCGGTGAAATACCGCCCGGGCTCCAGGCGAAGTTCCTCCGTTTCCTCGATTCCGGCGAGTTCAGGAGGCTCGGGGGTAACAGGACGCTCACGGTGGACGTGAGGGTCATCGCCGCCACAAACAAGAATCTCATAGAAAACGTCGCCGCAGGGACTTTCAGGGAAGATCTCTATTACCGCCTGAACGTCATCACCATCACCATCCCTCCCCTCAGGGACCGCAAAGAGGACATCGCAGGCCTTGCGGGATACTTCCTGAAGAAATACAGCCGCAAACTCTCAAAGCCGGTTGCTGATTTCAGGCCCGAGGCTCTGGCGATGCTCAATGCCTACCTGTGGCCGGGGAACGTCCGGGAACTCGAAAACGTGGTGGAACGGGCGGTGATTCTCTGCGACTCAGAGACTATAGGTCCTGATGACCTTTCTATTCCCGCGACAATTCCCGCACGAGAGAAGGCGGCGCCGCCGTCACTCGACGCGATGGAAAAGGAACATATCCTCAGGATGCTCAGTGAGGCCGGCGGCAACCAGTCGAAGGCGAGCCAGATGCTCGGCATTGACAGGAAGACGCTTTACCTGAAACTGAAGAGATACGGCATCGACGACCGGGGCAAGAAATAGATTTGCGCGCTGTCCGGCCCCGGCTATCCCCGCCATGTCTGCCCCCCCATGCGAAATTGATACCACCTCCCGGTGCCGCGAACTTCCCGCACCGGACGTTTCCGATATTCTGATATAATGGATATGTTTCGCCGCAATTCACCCGTATGGAGGATCACCACAGAGATGGCTGCGGAAGAAGACCTGTCGAAACTGAAAATAGACAAGACGCAGGCATTCCGCCCCGGGGCCCGCAAAAGACTGACGCGTTGGATCATCGCGGGCATAGTCGTCTTCGCGGCGGTCATCCTCTCTCTCAACGGTGTGTTTACGCCGGCCGTTTCCATAGAGGCGGTAAGCGTCGTGCAGGTCTATCCGTCCCAGACCTTTACCCTTCTGAATGCGAGCGGATATGTCGTGGCACAGCGCAAGGCCGCCGTCGCCTCGAAGATTACGAGCCCTCTCGTCTCTCTGTCCGTTGAAGAGGGAAATCGCGTAAAGAAGGGGGAAGTGATCGCCCGGCTCGAAGGCAATGACGCCGCTGCAGCGCGCGACCAGGCCGCTGCGAATCTGAACGTCGCCCGTTTTACCCTCGACCAGGCCAGGGCTGAACTGCAGGATGCGCTGGTGTCCCTCAACAGGAGCAGGGAACTCGTCGCAAAAGACTTTATCGCAAAATCCGATTATGACACCGCAGATGCCCGGTATAAGAAAGCGGCTGCAGGTGTTTCTGCTGCAGAGGCTTCCGTGAACGCGGCCAAAGCCGCCCTCCGCAACGCCGAGGTCGCGGTCGAATACACCCTGATCCGCGCGCCCTTCGATGGAGTGGTGCTCACGAAGAACGCCGACGTGGGGGACATCGTGACCCCCCTTGGCGCTGCCGCAAACGCCAAGGCTTCGGTGTTCACCCTCGCCGACATGGATTCTCTTCAGGTCGAGGTCGATGTGTCGGAGTCGAATCTCGAACAAGTGAAGGTCGGCCAGCCCTGCGAGATCCAGCTCGACGCCTTTCCTGAATCCCGTTTCCGGGGCGAGGTCCATATGATCGTGCCGACGGCGGACAGGACGAAGGCGACGGTGCTTGTCAAGGTGCGCTTCCTGGACAGGGACGAGCGCGTGCTGCCCGAGATGAGCGCCAAGGTCGCGTTTCTTCAGAGGGAGGTGAGACCGGATGAACAGCGGCCCCGGACCGCGATCAACCCTGCCGCGGTCATGACCCGCGGCGGAAAGACTCTCGTCTTCCTGATCAGGGATAAGAAAGTTACGGAGACCCCGGTGACTCTCGGCCCTCGCCTCGGCGATATGGTCGAGGTCCTTGATGGTCTGAAGCCGGGCAACAGGATTGCCTTGAAACCGCTCGACAGGCTCAGGAACGGCAGCGCGGTCAAGATCGTTGAGAAGTAACCCTCATGCCCAGTTAAGGCAGTCATGGACCGAAGCCCTGTACATGCGATGAGATTCCAGAATGAGTTATCCGGAGGCTTTCACCGAAAGTGAAGCCCCTCATTGAGGACATAGGAGTGGTCGGCAACCTTACGATGTATCGCGATACAAGGCTTCTTCCCACGCCTGCCTTAACTGGGCGCAATGGCTCTATGAAACTGCAGGGCAAATCGTGAACACGAGCAAACCGATTGTCACGATAAGGAATCTGAACAAGTCCTACCGGCGCGGGAGTCAGGTCATACCGGTGCTCACCGACATAAACTTCGTAATCGACGAGGGGGAATTCCTGGCGCTCATGGGACCTTCAGGCTCGGGAAAGAGCACCCTCCTGAACCTCATTGCAGGGATCGACAAGCCTGATTCAGGCGCGGTCACGATAGGCACGGTCGATATCACCTCGCTCTCTGAAACGGATCTTGCCCTCTGGCGTGCCTCCCATGTGGGTTTCATCTTCCAGTTCTACAACCTTATTCCTGTACTCACCGCTTTCGAAAATGTCGAACTCCCTCTTCTGCTCACCGCACTTTCGAAAAAGGAACGGAGGGAGCACGTCACGACAGCGCTCCGCATGGTGAACCTCTCGGACCGGTCAGACCATTATCCGTCCCAGCTCTCCGGCGGCCAGCAGCAGCGCGTTGCGATCGCCCGTGCCATCGTCCCCGATCCTACGATCCTCGTTGCCGATGAGCCGACAGGCGATCTCGACAGGACATCGGCCCGGGAGATACTCGAGCTGATGGAGCGTCTCGTTGATGGACTCGGCAAGACGATCGTCATGGTGACCCATGATCCCAGGGCCGCCGAAAAGGCACATATAATCAGGCATCTCGAAAAGGGCATTCTCAGTGCAGATCCTGAAGCTGCTCATTAGGAACTCCTTCCGCCACACGCTGCGCACGTCGCTCACGATCCTTGGTGTTGCCATCGCCATTCTCGCCTTCGGACTTCTCCGTACCGTCGTGGATGCATGGTACATAGGCGTCGAGTCATCTTCCGCAACGAGGCTGATCACGAGGAACGCCGTGTCGCTCGTTTTTTTTCTGCCCCTTTCGTACAGGGAGAAAATACGTCAGGTGCCGGGGGTGAAGGAAGTCGGCTACTCATACTGGTTCGGAGGCGTCTATATTAACGAAAAGAACTTCTTTCCCAGCATCGCCACGGAGGCAAAGAGCGCCCTGGACCTCTATCCCGAATTCATCGTACCGGAGGAGCAGAGAAACGCCTTTCTCCGGGACAGGAAAGGTGCAGTGGTCGGCAGAAAGACCGCCGAGAGGTTTGGCTGGAAACTAGGCGACACCCTCACGCTCAAGGGCACCATCTTCCCTGGAAATTGGGAATTCGTCATACGCGCCATTTACCACGGTGCACAGAAGAGCACCGACGAAACGCAGTTTTTTTTCCACTGGGATTATCTCAATGAATCGCTGAAAAAGACCGCCCCTTACCGGGCCGATAAGGTCGGATGGTTCCTCATCGGGGTGACGAGTCCGGATGTGGCGGCGGACGTGGCGGTGGCGGTCGACAGGATGTTCAGGAATTCCCTGGCCGAGACGCTCACAGAAACGGAAAAGGCCTTCCAGTTGGGCTTCATATCCATGACCGAGGCGATTGTGGTCGTGATTCAGCTCGTCTCCTTCGTCGTCATCGCGATCATCATGGCGGTCATGGCAAATACCATGGCGATGACTGCGCGGGAGAGGATCGGCGAGTACGCCGTCATGAAGACCCTGGGGTTCGGTGCGCGCCACATTGCGGCCCTAATCCTCGGTGAATCTTTTCTCATCGTCACCATCGGCTGCGTTCTTGGAATTGCCATCACCTTTCCCGCGGCCAGGCTTTTCGCCGATCAGATGGGGGCCTTCTTTCCGATTTTCTTCATTTCCCGAAAGACCCTTTTCCTGGACGGAGCAGCCTCTTTTGTCGTTGCGTGTGTCGCCGCCCTCTTTCCTGCCTGGCGCGCAATTCATCTCAGGATCGCCGACGGGCTGAGGAGAATTGGATAGGCAATGCGCATCCCTGTGTATTACAGTTTCCGGAACCTCTGGACGAGGCGGTTCACCACGGTGCTGACGGCATCGGGCATGGCCCTGGTCGTTTTTGTATTCGCTTCGATCCTCATGCTCGCCGAGGGACTCCGCAAGACCCTTGTGGAGACGGGCTCCTTCGATAACGTCGTCGTAATCAGGCGCGCCTCGGCCTCGGAGATGCAGAGCGGCGTGGACCGCGCATCAGCCGCGATTGTTGAAACCCAACCCGAGGTGGCGACCGGCGAGGGTGGAAGACCCTTTCTCGCGAAAGAAGTGGTGGTACTCATCAATCTCCCAAAACGCGGGAGCGACAAACCCTCCAACGTAACGATCAGGGGTATCGCCCCGCTCTCGCTCAGTCTCAGACCGCAGGTGAAGCTCATCGAGGGACGAATGCCGAGGCCCGGCTCATTCGAGATCATCGCCGGAGAGAGTGTCGCAAAGAGATTCAAGGGCGCGGGTATCGGTGAGAACCTCCGGTTCGGCATGCGCGATTGGACGGTGGTCGGCATATTCGGGGCGGGAAAGACCGGATTCAATTCAGAGATATGGGGAGATGCGGACCAGCTCATGCAGGCCTTCCGGAGACCTGTGTATTCGTCGGTACTCCTTAAACTGCGCGACTCCTCTGAATTCGCAAAACTCAAAGCGCATGTAGAAGGCGACCCCCGTCTTACCCTCGAGGCGAAGCGCGAGACACAATACTATGCCGACCAGTCGGAGGTAATGGCCAAATTCCTGCGCATCCTCGGGCTTTCCCTGACGATAATCTTCTCCGTCGGCGCGATCATCGGCGCCATGATCACCATGTATGCGGCGGTCGCGCACCGCACCGGCGAAATCGGCACCCTCCGCGCCCTTGGCTTTCGGAGAAGGGACATCCTCGCGGCCTTTATTACGGAATCCCTGCTCCTCGGTCTCATCGGGGGAGGAGCCGGCCTCTTCCTTGCGTCCTTTCTCCAGTTCTACACCATTTCGACCATGAACTGGCAGACCTTTTCCGAACTCGCCTTCTCTTTCGACCTCACCGGAGGGATCGTTTACGAATCGATGCTCTTTTCCCTGATTATGGGCCTCGTCGGAGGGGTCCTACCGGCCCTCCGGGCCTCGCGCATGAATATTGTAGAGGCTCTGCGGGCGGGATAATCAAAAAAGCGTGAAACGTGAATGGTGAATAGTGAGTCGTGAAAAGTGAAGAAGCATGCAGCTTTTAAGCCCTCAAGAGATTGGCCACAGAGACCACAGAGAAAGATAAAACAACTTTCAGCCTCGCGATTACGTTCGCTTACGAATCGGCGCGCAGAAGGGAATCGGGAATGGCTTCTTTCTTCAAACCCTGGCCGATCATCACCAGCCTGCTCTCACTCACCGGGTGCCCGAAGGGCACCGCGCCAACCGTGCCAAAGGAAAGATCGAAGCGGTAAGGCCCCCGGTCGGTCTCGACGAGCGCCTTTGCCCTCACCACCTCACCAAAGCCCCCGCTGCGCATTTCTTCAAAAAGGGCCTCGGCATCGCGGTAAGCGACAACACCCCTGAGCCACAGGGACATTGTCTCAAAATGAAAATGGTCTCCCTTCCCGCTCCGCGGCTCCCGCTTTCCCCGGTAGCGGCTGCCGGCTTCGGTAAACGGTTCCGGAAGGACCGCATTGACCGTGCGGAAAATCACCGCCCGCGGATTCATCTTCTCGATGAGTTCCACGGTCTCGTCCGTCTTCGCGTCGCCGGCGAGATCGCACTTATTCACGAGGATGATATCGGAGTGTGTTATCTGGTCTTCGAAAAAATTGCCGTACACCTGTGCTTCGTAGAGATCGAGGAATTCAGAGGCATCAACTATCCCCACAACCGTAAACTGACTGATCCCGATGATATCGAGGGCTTCGACCACCCCCGAAGGTGAGGCAACCCCGCTCGGCTCGATAATAAGGTGCTCCGGCGCATGGAGCGCAAGGACTTTTTGGATCGTGGTAATCAGGTCGAATTTAAGCGTGCAGCATACGCAGCCGCTCGGCAGTTCTATGGACTCTATTCCGCCTGCAGAGAATATTTCGCCGTCGATACCGGCCTTCCCGAAATCGTTCACAAGGACCACCGCCTTTTCCGAAGTCCCCTGGAGGAACTGCCGTATAAAGGTCGTTTTGCCTGAACCGAGGAGGCCGCATGCAATCGTCGTCTTCATCGTCTTCATGGTTTAGTATGACCGAAGGGCCGTCTTAAAATAAAGTATTGTAATAAGGGTATAAATGAGAAGTTCCCCCATTTTTTTCTCAAGCACTGGAGGAGAACAACATTCCTTGTGCGATGGCCTGTGGAGGTTTCACAATTCGGCCTGGAAAACGCATGAAGATGCTTGTCAAACCGTCAGCAATGCAGTAGTAATGGAAGTCAGGTATTCCGAAGACACGCTTCGCCGCCTTTAACAGGTGCCCCGCCATAACCTTGAGTTTCGAGGCCGTATCCAAGAGCACAGCCGCAAAATAGGCCGCAGCGCATACCAGCGGCATTATGTTCTGAAGGCTTCTATAGTTCAACACCCGCACATTCTCCAGTTCATAACTCTGCTTTATGTAGCGGATGGTTTCCTCTATAGCCCATCTCCGCATGTAAGCCCTCACCAACCACCATAGCAGCTTCCTGCTTTTCCTCAGGGGCTCAGTCGTCAACAGCATCATCGGTTCTTGTCCAAACCCCCGCACAACCAAGAGCCCCAAGTGCTCTTCTCTTCCCGGAAACTTCACATGCCGATATCCAAACTCAAGATGGTAGACCTTCTCTTTTCCATCGTCCACCTTTACTATTGTCTCAGCGTACAGCATGGGACAGTCCTTCGCAATCTCACTGGCAAGCATCTCTTTGCCTGCCCATCGCAGATTCCGGTTGCCGATCAGACGTATCAGAAACCGTAATTGACTCTTCACCATCGGCACAAGAAGATTCTTTCGGTCTCCTCCCCGGTCAATCACCCATAAACCTCGCTTCTTTACCGCCAGGGCAACCATATCCACCACGGTCAATATCTCATGGTTCTCACTGATGAATCCCGGCGCGCCCACCGAATACAGCCGTCCTACCAGCGGCACAACCGAACTGCCCCCCACCTCGGTCCCCACTACATTGCACGTCCAATACCCATTTCCGAGTTCATCCTCGCTGCCGTCACGCACCTTCCCAAGATACTGCATCTTCTTTGCATACTTTTTCCGTATGTCACTCGGATCCAGGATCAGCAATGTGTCGTCGCCGATCAGGGGAGAGGCCATTTCAAGAAGATTCTCCTGTACCTTTTCTCCCAATCCTCGCCTCAGCAGTTGCCGTGAAAGCCGCTCCTCAACCTTCTTGATTGCTATCGGTTCCTCCAACGTCCTGCCTATCTTCGTGAGCACTACCGATTGGCTCGCCTGTATCCCGTACAGCATTTCTCGCACAAAACGCTCCGCTGTTTTTGGCAAGCCTCCCGAAAGTACCCCCGAAAATCCCCCTATCTTGTCCCTCAATTTCCTCGCCATTCTGCTATAATCCATTTGACCTCCTCCCTGATATACCCTTAGTTGTTCGGCACTTCTAAGATATACCATAGGAGGTCTCTGTTTCCCCTTTGCTCGCAAAAAGTTCCCCCACTTTTTCCTAAACAAACCTCGACCACTTCAGAAAATCATTTCTCCCTTTTACCTTAGATAGTTACGCGTCATCAGTATGAAATCCTGGGGGAACTCCTGAATACTCTTTAGCCTCTTGATTTCCCCATAGCTTTCTTGCGGGAGCGCCTCCGCGCATTCAGCCCGGCCGGAGCGGCACAGGAAAAGCTCCAAGAAACGGCGAAAAAGCCGCGTTTACCTTGACTTTGAACGACCCCTAGTGGTAACTTTATCGATGGACTATAAAGACACGCTCAATCTGCCACAGACGCCCTTTCCCATGAAGGCAAACCTTGCACAGAGGGAGCCCGAAATCCTGCGTTTTTGGGAAGAAAAAAAGATATATGAAAAGCTCCTGAATCAGAACGCAGGAAAGGAATCCTATATACTCCACGACGGCCCTCCCTACGCAAACGGCCATATCCATATCGGCCACGCACTCAACAAGGTTCTGAAGGATATCATCGTCCGTTTCAAGGCGATGCAGGGCTTCTATGCGCCGTATATCCCCGGATGGGACTGCCATGGCCTTCCCATCGAGCTTCAGGTCGACAAGAACCTGGGGGATAAGAAGGACAAGGTCGATATCCTCGAAAAGAGGAAGCTCTGCAGGGAGTATGCCGCAAAATTTGTGGATATCCAGAAAGAAGAGTTCAAGAGGCTCGGCGTCGCCGGAGACTGGGACGACCCCTATCTCACCATGAAGAATTCCTATGAAGGCGCGATCGTCGGGGAGTTTGTGAAATTCGTGAAAGGCGGCTACATCTATAAAGGAAAAAAACCGGTCCACTGGTGCCCCTCCTGTGTGACTGCCCTCGCTGAGGCGGAAGTCGAGTACGCGGACAAGGAGTCCCCTTCTGTATTCGTGAAGTTCAGGATCGACGAAGAGAACCTCGGGAGATATTTCCCGTCTCTGAAAGGCAGAAAAGTCTCGGTCGTGATCTGGACCACCACCCCGTGGACGCTTCCTGCAAACCTCGCGCTTGCGTTTCATGCCGATCTCGACTACGTGGCGGTTGACGACGGAAACGAGGTCCTGATCGTTGCTGAGGGCAGGGTTAATGCGCTCAGGGAGAAGATCGGGCTGAAGGGCGATGTAGTCCTGACGAAACGGGGCGAAGATATTGAGGGAATGGAGGCGGAGCACCCCTTTATTCCGAGGAAGTCAAAGGCGATTCTCGGCGATTTCGTCTCTCTCGAGGAAGGAACCGGCATCGTCCATATCGCGCCCGGACACGGCGAGGATGATTACGAGGCGGGGCTTACGTATGGCCTCGACATCTTTGCCCCTGTTGACGACCATGGGAAATTCACGAAACAAGCGGGGGACCTGGCGGGGCAGTTTGTCTTCAAGGCGAACCCGCTCATCATCGAGATACTCAAAGAGAAGGGCGCGCTCATCGCGGAAGACAAGATCACCCACTCCTACCCCCACTGCTGGAGATGCAAGAAGCCGGTGATCTTCCGGGCAACCGAACAATGGTTTATCGCAATGGGACAAAACAACCTCAGAGAGAACTGCCTCAGGGAGATCGAGTCGGTACGGTGGGTCCCTTCCTGGGGAAAGGAGCGGATCTCCGGCATGGTCTCCGGCAGGCCTGACTGGTGCATATCTCGGCAGCGTTCCTGGGGAGTGCCGATCACGCTCCTGAAGTGCGGCGACTGCGGTGAGATCGTGAAGGACGAGGATGTGCTTGACAGGGTCGTAGGGCTCGTCAAGGCAGGAGGCTCTGATATCTGGTTTACGATGAACGCCGAAGAGCTTCTCCCGCAGGGTTATTCCTGCCCGAAATGCGGGGGGAAGGGGTTCGCGAAAGAAACAGATATCCTCGATGTCTGGTTCGACTCCGGGGTCAGCCATGCCGCGGTTCTGACTGAAGATGCGAGGCTCTCCTGGCCGGCAGACATGTACCTTGAGGGCAGCGACCAGCACAGGGGGTGGTTTCAGAGTTCCCTTATCGCCTCAGTCGGGACGCGGGGGGCTGCGCCCTACAGGACAGTACTCACCCACGGCTTTGCCGTCGACGGACAGGGGAAGAAGATGTCCAAGTCGCTCGGGAACGTCGTTGCACCGCAGGATATCATCAAGGCCAACGGCGCAGAGATCGTCCGTCTCTGGGTCTCTGCCGAGGACTATCGTGACGACATAAAGATATCGAAAGAGATCGTCGACAGGCTCGTCGAGGCCTACCGGAAGATTCGGAATACGGCACGGTTTCTCCTCGGGAATCTCGCCGACTACGACGGCGGGGATTACCGCGGCGGTATGCTCGAAATAGACCGGTGGGCGCTTTCACGGCTGCAGGGCCTCGTAAAAAAGGTCACCGAGGCCTATGAGAAATTCGAATTCCATCAGGTCTACCACAGCATCCATAATTTCTGCATCGTCGATATGAGTTCCTTTTATCTCGACATCCTGAAGGACAGGCTTTATACCGCACGCAGGGATTCGGCCGAGCGGAGGGCCGCGCAGTGGGTCCTCCACCGGATACTTTCCGTCATGACACGACTCATGGCCCCGGTGCTCACCTTTACGGCCGAGGAAATCTGGGGCTTCATCGCAGGGAAGAAAGAGGAAAGCGTCTTCCTTTCCCCCTTCCCCGTTTTCGACGAAGACTTCTACGACACCGCCCTTGAGGCACGGTGGGAGAGGCTGATCGCGATACGGAACGCAGTGAACAAGGCCCTCGAGATCAGGCGTCAGGAGAGGTTTATCGGCAATTCCCTCGAGGCCGAGGTCGTTCTTTTTCTGACCGGCGAGGATTACCGACTCCTCGACAGCTACAGGGATTTCCTCACCGCGCTTTTTATCGTTTCCGGTGCGCAGATCGAAAATGGTCCGCCATCCGTCGAGGGCGCCTTTGAGAGCCCTGATCTGCCCGGCGTCTCGGTCGTCGTAAGGCGGGCAGCGGGCGGGAAATGTCAGAGGTGCTGGAACTGGAGCACAAAGGTAGGCACCTTCGGGGATGCGCCCGAACTCTGCGAGCGATGCTATCCTGTTGTGGCCGCATGAAGAGTGCCCGCTACTTTCTCATCTCCTTTGCGGTCGTCCTTGTCGATCAGATAACGAAGCTGTTTGCAAGGATTTCGATAGGCCCCTTGGATACGATAAGGGTTCTGCCCTTCCTCCAGCTCGTAAGTGTGCAAAACAGAGGCGCTGCCTTCGGACTCTTCGCCGGTTTCGGGAATACGGCCTTCATCATTATCTCTGTCGCGGCGATCGGCATCGTCTCTTTCCTTCTGGTGAAAGGCGGGGAGGACCGCTTCAGTCTTGCCCTGATCCTCGGAGGAGCCGTCGGCAACGTCATCGACAGGATACTCTTCAAACACGTAACGGACTTCCTGGACCTCTTTGTCGGCACGTTCCATTGGCCCGCGTTTAACGTCGCCGACTCCGCCCTTACCGTCGGCCTCTGTCTGATGCTTCTGCGCTCGCTGGCCCCTTCGCGCAGGAAGGAGCAGACATAATGCATCCCATATTGATCAGGATAGGGCCGGTGACGCTCCACACCTACGGACTCCTCGTGGCCGTAGGATTCCTTGCCGGCCTTCTCCTCGCCGCGCGCAGGGCAGGGCGTGAACGCATTCCTTTCGAAAGGATCATGGACATAGGATTTTTCGTGCTCCTCGCCGCGGTCATCGGTTCGAGGCTCCTCTTCGTGGCGGTGAGCCCCGGTCACTATCTCAGTCACCCTCTTGATGCATTCAAGATATGGGAAGGCGGCCTCGTCTTTTACGGCGGGCTGATCCTTGCCGTTCCGACCGCGCTCTGGTACGTGAAGAAACACCGTCTTGACACCTGGCAGATCGCGGATATTTTCGCCCCGTCCATCGCCCTCGGCCACGCCATCGGAAGACTCGGCTGCTTCGCCGCGGGTTGCTGCTACGGCAAGGAGGCCGATTTCCTACCCTGGGCCGTCACCTTCTCCGACCCTGAATGCCTCGCAAGAACAGGCGTGCCGCTCCACCCCGTACAGCTCTACGAGTCACTGGGGGAATTCGTCAATTTCCTTATCCTCGTGGCATTGAGAAGATACGCTTCATTCAGGGGCCGCCTCTTCTGGACTTATATCCTGCTCTATTCGGTTCTGAGGTTCTCGATCGAGTTTTTCAGGGGAGACGAGGTGAGAGGTTTTCTCTTTTCGTCCCTGTCGGTTTCCCAGGGCGTGAGCATCGCTGCTGCCGTCGTCGCTCTGGTCTTTTTGAAAAGACTCCGCGAAGAACACCGCACCGCGCACTCTTCGCAGAAGATTGCGCTATACTGAGTAAGTTATGCGGCTCCTCACCGGGAATGGAGGGCTTCTGGGCAATGTCCGGAAAAGAACCATTGGCCGGTACAATAGCGGGGACAGGGAACAATGAGGCGACAGGGCCTGAGAGAATTGTTTGACAGGGTGCTCGAGCACGTCAAGGGTTTCGTCCTTGCGATGATCGCCCTCATTTCGATTCTCGGGGCTGTCGTCGGATACAAGTATTACCGCCATACCCAAGACGACCCTGAGTTCTGTATGTCCTGTCATATGATGAAAGATGCCTTTCTCGAATGGCAGAAGGGCAGCCACAGGGACATCGTCTGTCAGAAATGCCACCATTTGAATCTCATAGAGCAAAACCAGTTGCTCATCGCCTTTGTCACAAAGAAATCCGGCCCCTTTTCTCAGGCCCACGGGAGGCAGAAACCCTGGAAGGAATGCAGGAAGTGCCACTTGGGCGAAGTCAGCCAGGGCGCCATTACCCTGAGAAAATCCTACGGGCATGCGAAACACGTCTTCATGCTGAACACGGATTGCAAGACCTGTCACGGCGGCAGCCTCCACCTCTTCAAGCCCGATGAAAACGCCTGCCGCGGCTGCCACACAGACAAGGGAGTTCACGGTGTCGGCATGGAGGCATTCTCCTGCCTGAAATGCCACTCCTTTGCAGAGAAGACGCCGACGATGGTGTCGAAAGACAAATGCATCAAGTGTCATAAGGTACCCGCCACCGGGCCGATGGCAAGCTTCCCCTGTTATCAGTGCCACAAGCCTCACGGAAAGATAAAGCTGAAGTCGGTAGACTGCCTCGGACAGTGCCACAGCAGCGAGACGAAAGTGGGGCAGCATGAGTTTCATATGAAGAAAGGCATGCAGTGTCTCGATTGCCACAAGGCTCACACATGGGTCGTCGGGAGGAAGGAAGCGGTCGGTCTCTGCAATCGCTGCCACGCCATGAAAGATCCCAGGACCTTCGTCTACTAACCTGTATTATTCGATTCATTCACAGGTATCCGTCTCTCAGAAGATAACCGCTCTCTTCAGTACGTCCTGTGCGGTTCTTCCTTATTACTCTCTGAGTTGGAACTCATCTGCTTTTGCAATCGCGCAAAGAACCGGGCGTTATTTTCTCA
>DATJWU010000215.1:0-5113 GCA_035501055.1 Thermodesulfovibrionales bacterium | reverse complement strand
CATGAACCTTGTCTGGGTTGCCGACGCGCTTTCGAAGGGTGTCGACGGGGTGCTGCTGCTGGGCTGCAAGTTCGGCGAGAACTATCAGTGCCACTTTGTGAAAGGCAGCGAGCTTGCAAACTACCGGTTCGGTAAGATTGGGGAGACCCTCAACAGGCTGCAGCTTGAAGCCGAGAGGGTCCAGATGATGCAGATCTCGATTTCCGAGTACGACAAGCTGCCGGAGATGATCAACGAGTTTGTCGAGAAGGTCAAGGAGATTGGCCCGAATCCGTTCAAGGGATTCTAAACGAAATAGGGTTTAGGGATTAGGGACCGGGGACTAGTTTTTGCGAACCCCTGATCCCTGGTACCCAGTCCCCAATGATGGAGGTATATAGATGGCGGAACAGCTCATAAGCCCGGATTTAAAGTTTGTGAAAGAGGTAATGAAGAACGGCGGTGAATCCCTCAAGAAGTGTTTCCAGTGCGCCACCTGTTCGGTGGTCTGTAATGTCACGCCGGACAACCAGCCGTTTCCGAGGAAAGAGATGGTCCTCGCCCAGTGGGGCCAGAAGGAGAAGCTTTTCAGCAGCCCCGACATCTGGCTCTGCCACCAGTGCAGCGATTGCACCGCCTATTGTCCCCGCGGCGCCAAGCCCGGAGAAGTGCTCGGTGCGATCCGCAAGCTCACCCTTAAGAACTATTCTTCCCCGTCTTTTCTCGGCAGCATGGTGGGGGATGCAAAGTACCTGATCCTGCTCCTTCTGGTGCCGATTATACTATTTGGAGTTGTGGCTCCCTATGTGGCGCAGAACTTCATTCCCGCGGAGTTTTTGCACGGACACACGCCGGGTTATCTGCACGAGGCGATGACATCGAGTGGGCCGATTGTCTATGCCGAGAAGCTTATGCCCGTCCCGTTAATTGATATTATATTCGTGTCGGCGGCCTTGTTTGCCCTTATTTCTTTTGTGTTCGGCATCCGGAAATACTGGGCCGACATGAGCCGGGGGGTAGTTCAAAAAGGAAATCTTGTGACGAATATAAAGGATACCATCTTCGAAATCCTGGCGCACAAACGCTTTCAGGAATGTAATGTCACAAAGGCGAGATCAACGGCGCATCTCCTTGTGTTCTATGCCTTCATCGGCCTCGCGATCACCACGACCTGGGCGATCGTCTATCTCTACGGGCTTCACTGGGAGTCGCCCTATCCGCTTACCGACCCTCTGAAGATCGTCGGGAACGCAAGCGCCCTCGCCCTTCTCATCGGGATTACGCTCGTCATTGCGAACCGTTTCGAGAACGCGGAAAAGGCGGGCCTCGGAAGCTATTATGACTGGATATTCATCGCCGATGTCTTTTGCATCATGCTGACGGGGATCCTCTCTGAAGTGCTGAGGCTCGCCGATATCGCGGTGTTCGCCTATCCGGTTTATTTCACGCACCTGGTGTTCATTTTCTTCCTTTTCGCCTATGCCCCTTTTTCAAAGATGGCGCACATGTTGTACCGTGCCACCGCCATGGTCTTTGCGAAACAGGTCGCCCGGGAGTAGGGAGGGTGAGAGAAGGCCGGTTGACAGGAGTTCCGGCAGATACACTACAATTTTTGGTCCCTTTGCAGGCTTACCTTAAGAACAAGGAGGTGAAAGGACTCGGCAACTGTTTCAGATTATTCGGCAGGACTGCTTAAGACATACTACATTTTATCGAAGAAGGAGGGTACATGAGTTTAACAATACTTTTTGCCTTAGGTTGCGGATTGTTAGGCGTAATATACGCCGTGATGACCGCAATGTGGGTATCGAAGCAGGACGCGGGCAGTACGAAGATGCAGGAGATCTCCAATGCGGTCAAAGAGGGCGCCTATGCGTTCCTCGCACGTGAATACAAGACCGTCGCGATGGTTGCGGTGGTCCTCGTGGTGCTTATCGCGGCGATGAATCTCGGTATATGGACCGCTATCGGCTTTATCGTTGGCACGTGCGGCTCCGCGCTTGCCGGTTTTGTCGGTATGTGGGTCACGGTCCGCGCAAACGTACGCACCACGCAGGCCGCGCACAAGGGCCTCCAGGCTGCACTCAGCCTTGCGTTCAAGGGCGGATCGGTTACGGGAGTTATGGTGGTTGGTCTCGGAATTATAGGCCTCGCCGGTTTTTATTTTATCGCAAAGCAGGCAGCCCCTGAGATGGCATTCCATGCCCTGGTAGGGCTCGGATTCGGATGCTCACTCATGAGTGTGTTTGCACGTATCGCGGGTGGTATCTATACGAAGGCTGCCGACGTAGGCGCTGACCTCGTGGGCAAGGTTGAAGCAGGAATTCCTGAAGATGATCCGAGAAACCCCGCGGTTATCGCGGACAACGTCGGCGACAACGTCGGCGACTGCGCGGGCATGGCAGCCGACCTTTATGAAACCTATACGGTTACGCTCGTTGCCGCAATGCTCCTTGCAAAGACGGTCTTTGGCGCCGACAGCGGGTGGGTGGAATTCCCGATGCTTCTCGGCGGAATTTCAATTGTCGCTTCCATTATCGGGACCTTTGCAGTGAGGCTCGGGAAGAGCCAGTATATCATGGGCGCCCTCTATAAAGGACTTGCTGTTGCCGGAGTCCTCGCGGCAATAGTATTTTATTTTGTGACCGGTGAATTTTTGAAAGGCGTGGATGCGGCATCAATGGCCTCTCACCCTTCATTTACACAGATGAATGTGTTCCTTATGGCGATTATCGGCCTTGCATTGACCGGACTGATCGTGGTGATCACCGAGTACTTCACTGCTTCGCAGTATCCCCCGGTGAAACACATTGCAAAGGCCAGTCTGACCGGCCACGGCACAAACGTGATCGCAGGCCTTGCGGTGAGCATGAAGTCAACCGCCGCTCCCGTGATCGTTATTGTTGCCTCAATCCTCGGCGCCTATGCGTTAGGCGGCGGATTTGCCGGTGATGCCGCAGGCGGTCTTTTTGCAATCGCCTTGTCGGCAGTTTCCATGCTTTCAATGACGGGAATTGTTGTGGCGATCGACTCGTATGGTCCGATCACCGACAATGCAGGCGGTATCGCGGAAATGTCGGGACTGCCTGAAGAGATCCGCAATATCACAGACCCGTTGGACGCAGTCGGAAACACCACAAAGGCGGTGACGAAGGGTTATGCAATCGGTTCCGCAGGACTTGCGGCGCTGGTCCTCTTTGCGGAGTATTCAAGGTCGTTCAGTACACAGCTTTATTTTGACCTCTCGAACCCGATGGTTCTGGCAGGTCTTTTCATCGGCGGTCTGCTCCCCTATTATTACGGCTCACTCCTTATGGAGGCGGTGGGAAAGGCAGCGGGCAGCATCGTTGAGGAAGTCAGAAGGCAGTTCCGTGAGATCCCCGGCATTATGGAATATAAGGCGAAACCCGAATACGGCAAGTGCGTCGACATTGTCACAAAAGGCGCGATCAAGCAGATGATGGTCCCTGCGCTGATCCCGGTGGTGGTTCCTATCGCGGTAGGTCTTCTCCTCGGCAAGGAAGCTCTCGGCGGAGTACTTATCGGAAGCATTCTCACCGGACTCTTCCAGGCTATCGCCATGACAAGCGGCGGCGGTGCCTGGGACAATGCCAAGAAATCCTTTGAAGAGGGCGTTACCGACGACAAGGGCGTCCTGCATAAGAAGGGGAGCGAAGGCCACAAGGCCTCTGTCACCGGCGATACCGTCGGCGATCCTTATAAAGACACGGCAGGCCCGGCGATCAACCCGATGATCAAGGTCATCAACATCGTCGCGCTTCTCATCGTTCCGCTGCTGTAAGAGGAGGATATACCACATTCGAAAGGGCCGGCCCCTTACGGGCCGGCCCTTTTTCTCTTTTCAGTGTCGCACGCTCGCGAAATAGCTTTTTCCCAATGCTGCGTTTTATAATAATTGATTAAGAAGTCCGGAGGCCTTTATGCGTAATATGTCCGCCGTAAACCACGTCCAGCTCACCCTGAAGAGCAGATTCAAGTTTAAATGTCACAAGGGTATCTCCTGTTTCACGAAGTGCTGCAGCAGCATCGATATCATGCTCACCCCTTATGATATCGTCGTGATGAAGAAGAAACTCGGCCTCACGTCCGAGGAGTTTCTCGAAAAGTATACCTATACGAGGGCGGACGACAAATCCGCCTTCCCTTTTGTCTTTCTCAGGATGCAGGACAACGAGGAGAGGACCTGCCACTTTGTCACGCCCGGCGGATGTTCAGTCTATGAAGAACGGCCGGCCAACTGCAGGTACTATCCGATCGGACAGGGGACGCTGAAAAAGAAGGAAGACGACAGGATCTTCGACGAGGAGTTTTTCTTTTTCGTAAAGGAAGACCACTGCAAGGGCTTCGAGGAAGAAGACGAGTGGTCCGTCGCGTCATGGAGGGAGGACCAGGGGGTCGACCGGTACGACGAACAGAACCGGGACTGGAAGAGCATCGTCCTGATGAGGAATGTCCCCGGCAAGGAACTCGATGACAAGAAGCAGGCGATGGTCTACATGGCCTGCTACGACATGGACGCGTTCCGCCGCTTTGTCTTCGATAGTAAGTTCTTTGATACCTTCGAAGTCTCGGAGGCTGAGAAGAAGAGCCTGCGCACCGACGACCTCGCGCTCATGCGCTTCGGCTTCCGGTTCCTGAAATACATCCTGATGATGGAAGAGACGCTGAAGAGGAAAAAGTAAACCCCAAAGCGGTAGTGGATTGTAGGCCGATTCAGTTCTCAACATCTCTGTACACTGTGGCTGATGCTGCCTTTCTCACGGCGCATATTCCGGACCTTTCCGGCCAGTTGTTCCTGGTCCGACCACTGCGGGGAGGCATGGGTGCGTCTCTTTCGCCCCGAAGCACTCACGAAGATGTCATTTCTGAAATCTTGCTATCCTCGAACTTGTCAGCGACCAAACCTTACGCCCAGAAATCAACGTTGCTTCTTGACAGCAGTCCGATAGTCGGAGTATAAAAGAGGTAATTCTTTGGGAGGGACTCATGTTAGACGGAAGAATCGATAACATTACAAAAGTAATATTAGTCTACCGTGATAATACGATGAATCAAGTAGTTACACCCGACACAACATCTATGGTGAATTGCAGAGAATGAAAAATGCCGGACT
>DATJWU010000214.1:0-2750 GCA_035501055.1 Thermodesulfovibrionales bacterium | reverse complement strand
GAAGCCTCATGTACGCAGCCTCGGCAGAAACGCCGAACAGAGGCGTAAGAAGATAGCGGATTCTCCCGCTATAGGTCTGGTTGGTCGCGTTGAGGTCACGGTTATCGGCATATTCAAGACGGTCTAAGCGAACCTGCAGGTCAGCATCGAGTCGTGCAGTGCGGTCCACTATTTCCACACCCGGAGAAATCGTGGTAATGAAATCCCTTCTGGCATCTCCTGTCGTAAGCAGAATGTTGCTGTTGTATTCTTCCCTGACCGAGAGGGACGGAACAACACGGAACTCATCTCCCCTTGCAGGCGCAGGGCAGGAAACGAGCAATATGATAATGAGGAGTACAGGCACATAGCGCATCAGGGAATGACGACGACGTCACCTCGTTTCAGCATTATGTTCCGATCGAGATGCGTGCCGTCGACCACGTCGTCATACTCGAAGGGAAAGATCACGGTCTCATTGTCTGCCTGCCGGAATACTTTGATCCTGTTCCTTTTTGCGAAGACATTGAGCCCTCCGGCAGTGGCAAGCGCCTGCAGGACGTTCACGTTCGTATTCATCACGAACCGGCCCGGGTTGTTTACTTTGCCGATCACGTAAATAATCAGACTGTTGACCTGTTTTACTTCCAGGGACACAGTGGCCCCGGGGACATAGCGGTCGAGTTTCTTTTCAATCTCCGTCTTGATCTGGGTGGCAGTCCGTCCCTCAGCCCGGACTTCTCCGATAAGGGGAAATGAGAAGACGCCGTCAGGCCGCACCACACAGGAGCGTGTGAGCGCCTCATCCTTCCATACAGAAATATCGAGCACATCTCCCGGGCCCAAAAGATAATTCGACTCACCGACCGTTCCTGCCGACTCAGACGCGACAGGGGCCGCGCTCGGTTCAGACACCGGCGGGCTCTCCGCGAAGGGAGTCGCGCTGTCACCTTCACCCCATGACAGGACAGGGGCTGCACCAACTATTCCGGCTACCATCAGTATCACTATCTTTCTCAGCATTCTTCGCTCCTCCGGCAAATGGCGCCAATGCACTTCAGGACATGCGATGGTGAATAACGTCTCGTGAGCGCGCTCCCGTCAATTCTTTCGCAGACCGAGAATGATACATCAACGATCGTTGCGTTCTTGTGACATCGGCGTTAAGTTTCTGTTTCAAACCGGCCGAATCATCACCGCATCTCTCTGCGGTCTCTCAATGCATTTTAGGATGTCACTCATGCATCCCGGCCATAACCCTCCCCGCCTCGTTCTTGCCCGGGAAATCGGACTTCGAGGCCAGTGCGATCCTGAGATATTCTTTCGCCTTCGGGGAATTCCCGGCTCGGTTATACGCCATCCCCAGATGATAGTTGATCGCAGGATTCTCGGGCGCCTTCGCCTGCGCCTTTGCCAGCAAATCCAGGGCCTGGTTCAAATCACTCCTTCGATAGTTGATCCATCCGAGAGTATCGAGCACTGCAGAATTGTCCGGACTGAGAGATTTCGCCTTCTCAGCGAGGACAAGAGCCCGGTCAAGGTCCTTCTGCCCCCTGCCGTATTCAGTCAGGAGGTATGCCAAATCATTCGTGGGCGACCATAGTTCCGGATGCATCTTCACCACCTCTTCAAGCTCGGCAATGGCCTTATCCCATTTGTGCTGAGCCACGTAACAGGCGCTCAGCTTTATGTAGCCCATGGGATGATTCGGCGCAAGTTTTTTGATGGCCCCATATTCGCTCTCCGCCCGCGCAAAGTCGCCCGCTTTCAGCATGAGATCTCCCAGGTCCGCCCGTACCTCCATGTCCTTCGGATTCGCATCAAGGAGCCTGCGATATTGGACTTCGGCATTCTTGAAATCTTTTTGAACACCATACAGACGGGCCGTGGCCCTGATTACGTCCCTCGAATCCGGTGCGACTTTCAATGCCTCCCTGAGGGTGTCGAAGGCAAGACCCATTTCCTTATTCACGGCGTGGGCTTCGGCAAGGCTGATATAGCCGGGGATGAATTGCGGGTTTTCGCCTATGACCGTCCGGAACGATGAAACCGCCGGCAGGCCCTCCTGTTTTCTTAGATGGATGGTTCCGTTGAGGTAATTGGCATCAAGATTCTTTGGACTTTCCTTGAGCACCTCATCGACATATTTTTTCGCTTTGCCGGTTTCCTGACGCGCAAGGTAGATTTGTGCAAGAGAATTCTTTGCATGGATGATATTGGGATTCGCCCCATCCTTCTCCAGTCCCAGACATTCATGAAGCACCGCGATTGCCTGATCGGGACGGTTTGTACTCAGATACAATGCGCCCAGGACAAAACGGATCCTGAAGCTCTTTCCGTTCCGGCTGATACCTTCCTTCAACATCTGCTCTGCCTCGGCCGGCCTGTTCCTCGAACCATAAAACTCCGCTGCCTGGACCCACCGTTCCTCTTTCTTTGGATCTGCCGATGTGAACGATGTCAGCACATCCGCTGCCTGCTTCTCTTTGCCTGAATTCCAGTAAATCCCCGCCAGGATCAGTCGATACCGGGCTGCCTCGGGCTCCAAGGCAACGACCTTTTGCATAAGGACCACCGCCTCGTCCGTCCTCTTCGTTTTCAGGCAAAGGTCTGCAAGGGCAAGATAGAGTGATGCCGACTTTTCGTTAAACGTTATCCCCTCGCGCAGGGTTTTCTCGACACGCTCCGCATCCTTCTTTTGGGCGTAGACGGATGTCAGGAGCAGGTAGCCTTCGGGTTTGCGCACATCCCTCCCCACCATGGCCTCCAAG
>DATJWU010000213.1:0-2411 GCA_035501055.1 Thermodesulfovibrionales bacterium | reverse complement strand
TTTTCGGCGACGCGCTATCTCGCGCCTGATGCGGACAAGGCAGGGCTCGGTGAGTTTTGGTGGCCTGCCTCGCACCACCTCGTCGGCAAGGACATTCTCACGACTCATGCGGTGTATTGGTCGACGATGCTTATGGCCCTCGATCTTCCTCTCCCTGGAAACATCTTCGCCCATGGCTGGTGGACGGTCGAAGGGAAGAAGATGTCGAAGTCACTCGGCAACGTGGTCGATCCGAATGCGATGGTAGAAAAATACGGCGTAGACGCCTTCAGGTATTTTCTGTTCCGCGAGGTACCGTTTGGGCTCGATGGAGATTTTTCCGAGGAGGCGCTTGTCACGAGGATCAACACGGACCTTGCGAATGACCTTGGGAATCTGCTCAGCAGGTTTGTGACGATGGCCGAAAAGTATTTTGAGGGTTCCATAGAGAAGCCCGCGGCATATACGACGGCGCAAAAGGACCTCCCTGCGCATTGCATGAATGCCGGCGTGAGCGCCCGTGATCCGCGCCACTGGTCAGGCCTGAGGTTCAACGCTATTCTCGACCATATAGGGGAGATGGTGAGGGCCGCAAATAACTACATCGCCCAGAGAGAGCCCTGGAAGCTCGCCAAGAGCGATCCTGCGGGGCTCAGGGACGTTCTCTTCGACCTCTGGAACTCGCTGCGGCTGACGGCGCTGCTGCTCTATCCCTTTATGCCCGGTACCGCGGAAAAATTATGGAAAGGGCTTGGACTTCAGTCCCTGACGGACGAGGTCCGACGGAGCGTTGAGACCGGGGTAAGGGATGAGAGCGAATACCCCGAGATATTCTCATGGGACTGGACGCCTGCCTACGGGATAAAGGTTTCAAAAGGAGAACAGCTTTTCCCGAGAATCGAAAGAAGTGAAAGAAAAGAGGAAACGACAATGACCGCACAAGAGACCGCCGTGACTCAGTCTTCACCAAAAGGTGAGGGGGCCATCGCCGCTACACCTCCGGGAAAAGGCGATGAGAAATCAGGAAGCGACAACCTGATCGCGATTGAAGATTTCGCGAAGGTCGAGCTGAAGATCGGTCTGGTGGTGAGCGCGGAGCGGGTCGAGAAATCGAATAAACTGATAAAGATGAAGGTCGATACAGGCGAGGAGAGACAGGTTGTTGCAGGAATAGGGAAGTCCTACAGTCCGGAAGACCTTGTCGGAAAAAAGATCGTGGTCGTCACAAACCTGAAGCCCGCAAAACTCATGGGCGTTGAGTCTCAGGGGATGCTCCTCGCTGCCACGGATCAGGACGGGACCTGCTCGGTCCTCATGCCCGCGCGGGACGTAAAACAGGGTTCAAGGGTGAAGTAGCAGAAGAAAGCACTCCCAAGAGTAGCCTGCCCCCTTTTTTCATCCACCAAACGCTGCACAAAAATCGGAAAAACTGATAAAATAGTTTTCCTGAGAGGGGTGGAAGATGGCTGAGCGGAAGATAAAGGAATGGCCCGAGAATGAACGACCGAGGGAGAGACTCGTCAAATTCGGTCCCGAAGGCCTTTCCGACGCGCAGCTCCTTGCGATCATCCTCAGGACGGGCGGCCAGGGGAAAGGCGTCATGAACCTCGCGATGTCCCTTCTCGACACCTTTAAAGGGCTCGGGAACATCGACCGCTCTTCGGTCGCCGATCTCTCTTCCATCAAGGGGCTCGGGCCGGCAAAGATCGCGCAGCTGAAGGCAGCCTTCGAGTTGGGGAAGAGACTGATGAGCGAGTCCTCCGAAGCGAGGCCGGTATTCTCTTCGAGTCAGTCGGTCTACGCCCATTTCGCGCCCCGGCTCAAGAACCTCAAGAAGGAGCTCTTTCTTTCCCTCCTTCTCGATGCGAAGAACAGGGTTATCCGCGAGGTCACGGTCTCAGAAGGGACGCTCACGAACTCTCTCATCCATCCCAGGGAGGCCTTCAGGGAGGCGATCCGGGAATCTGCGGCGTCGGTCATCTTCGCGCACAATCATCCGAGCGGCGATCCCGCGCCGAGCCGTGACGATCTCGCGATCACCGAAAGGCTGAAACAGGCCGGCGACCTTGTGGGGATAAGCGTCCTCGACCATGTGATCATCGGCGACGGGAAATACGTGAGCCTCAAGGAGAGAGGAATGCTGTAGACATGAGGAATTATCGGGCCATGGTGAGGCAGGCATTGGCCGAAGCCTTGTACATGCGATAAGATTCTAAAATGAGTTAACCGCAGGATTTTGCGGAAAGTGATATTTCGCATTGAAGACACAGGAGTGGTCGGCATTCCTCGAAGGTAGCGTCCTCCTACGGTGGATTCGCTTGGGGCGAACGATACAAGGCTTCTCACCACGCCTGCCTCAACCGTTATCGCGTTTCTTCGACATTGAACCGTTTTTAGTTTATTTATTGAAGGAGGTGGAAGAGTATGATTAG
>DATJWU010000212.1:0-3272 GCA_035501055.1 Thermodesulfovibrionales bacterium | reverse complement strand
AGGTGCCGAATATTCGTCCGCTCGAGGAGCACGATCCGTGGATCGTTCCTGAGAGACCAGGCAAGCTGACCGTATCCCACATCGATACAGTAAGCCTTTTGCGCCCCTCTTTTGAGCATACAGTCGGTAAAGCCGCCTGTGGAGGAGCCCACATCCATAACCGTCATACCGACAGGCTCGATTGCGAAATGGTCGAGCGCCGCTTCGAGTTTCAGGCCGCCGCGGCTCACATAGGGAATGTCTCCGCCTCTCAATCCTATGGCCGCGTCTGCGCTGACCATCTCCCCTGCCTTTGTCACCGGCCTGTTATCGACCAGCACCTTGCCTTCCATAATCAGGGCCCGGGCACGCTCCCTGCTTGAAACGAGCCCCCGCTCAATAAGGATTCTGTCGAGACGTTCCTTCATATGCGAGTGCGTCGAAGCCCGCAAATGCCCCGGCTTCGGATTACTCAATTATAGCAGAGATCGGGTTTGCAGATTACCTTTGAGTTGTGAGAACTCTCAGGTTCCGGAAAGGCGGGTGTGGTGAAAAGCCTTGTATCGTTCGCCCCAGCGAATCCGCCGTAGGAGGACGATACCGAAGAAGATTGCCGACCACTGCCCTGTCCTCAAGGCGCAATTCCACTTCCCGTGAAAACTTCCAGATAACTCATGTTGGACTCTATCGCATTGTACAAGGCTATGATCCATGCCCGCCTTTCCTGGTTACAGCGGGAGGGTTTACTTTCCCGAAGAGCCCTTATAGGTAACGATGCGGCCCCATACGTCCTTTGTTCCCCATATGCCGGCGCGGAGGGACTCGAGGAGGACAATCTGACTGTGGTCTATGAAGAGGTTCACCTCGGGCCCGTAATTCTTGACATACCAGCCGAAGACCTCGGGGTCTGCGGCCTCGAACATCGTCTTTTCGAGACCCAGTTCGCGGATAAACTTGCTGATTACATCGGTCCTCCAGGTGCGCACCTGCTCGGTGATACCCTCAGATTCAACCATGATCATCGAAGCGCCGGCATCAAGATGCTTCTTCGCGCGCTGGATGGCCCATTCAGGATCGGTCGTCCCCTCTGCCTCGAGCTCTTCCACACTGCTCGCGCCGCCTGCGCCGAACTGTATCCCCACCTCCGCCTTCACCTTCAGGCCCGCCTTCTGCACCTTGCCGGTCAGACGTACGAGGTCGTCCGCCGGCACGCTGAGAAATCCGCTCGAAATCTCGACAATATCAAATTCGAGTCGTCGGCATTCCTCGATGTACCGGTCAACGGCACCGCTGCCAAGCGTGAGCACATGCTCGATAAAACCGCCGGTGTCGACCTTGACGTCAAAGCGGTGGCAGAGGTCGATAATATCCTTCACCGCCTTCCGCGGCATCAGGCTGAAGGAGCCCCCGGCGAACTTGAGGATGTCGACATACTCTCCCATCGTCTCGAGGATGTCTTCGAGATAGCGTTTCCCCATCGGCGTGTAGTAGGGCCCGCGGATTTCGGTGACTCCGCGCGTGCGCGGCTTGCCCTCGCGCTCGTTGATCGGCAAAAAAGAAAAGGCACGCTCATTGCCGGACTGTGTTATTTTCGAAGTATTCTTTTTCTCCATGTGCTGCGCCCCCTTACCGTGTATTTATAAGCTTCCTAGAATCAATCTACAGCGGTTGCCGGGGCTTGTCAATGGAGAGAAGAGAGCACATCACCGCGCCGCGATTAATGTGAGGAGCGGCTGCGAAAGACCATTACCCCGAGAGCGAGCAACCCTCCAACGGTATCGATGCCGACGTCAAGGACCGACGCTGTTCTTGTCGCGACGAAGGATTGGTGGAACTCATCGCCGACGGCAACGAGCGCCACAATAAGCAGGGATCTGAGCGCCAGACGGAGGGATGCCGCTTGGGGGAAGGTTCGGCGAAAGGCACGGAACAGCAGAAGAGCAAGGATGAAGTATTCAGTGAGATGGGCGGCCTTTCTGACGAAACCATGGATCAAAGCCAGGGATCGTTCTGAAATTCCCGGGAGCAGGAACCTCACCAGCGGTTCAATGATGAGAGAAGTGTTTTGGGAAGAAAAGGTGTCGGTCGACATCCAGAAGATGAGTCCTGTCCAGAGAATAACGGGAACCCAAGAAAGGACAATCAATGGTTGTCTCTTCATCGTTCGTACACGGCGGGGGACGGATGCCCGGGCCGAAAATTTCCAGGGGGGGAAGAAGGGGGTCAGCCTTCTATCTTCGGTTCTTCTTTGACTACTGGTGACTCTTCAGAGAGCAGGCGCTTCGCGCCGATAAACCTCTTAAAATAGTAAGGGGTTTCGAGGCTGTCTATTGTCACCCTCTTGCCCCGGGAGGAAGCGTGTATGAAAAGATTATTGCCGAGATAGATCCCGACGTGTGAAGGGAAGGACGCGTAGGTTCTGAAAAAGACGAGATCCCCGATCGAGAGGTCTTCTTTGTCCACGGATTCGCCGACATGGTACTGTTCCCGCGCGCTCCGGGGGATCGGCATATTGAGAAACCCGTAGACCTTCTGGACGTATGCCGAGCAGTCGATTCCCATGAAACTGCTGCCGCCGAACCGGTAAGGAATATTAAGCATCTTCTTCGCAAAGAGGATCACCCTGTCTTTCATTTCCATCGACTCCAGCTCGGGGGAATCCGAAAGGGTCCTGATGTCCTCTGCGATCCGCGCCCGGGAAAGGATCGGCTGACTGCTCTTTCCCGCCTGCTCCTCTTGAACCACCTCGTCAAGGACAAGTCTTTGTCCGGGTTTGAGGTCGTCAGATTCAAGGTTGTTGATCGTGATAATATCGTCAGGCGTCACACTGAATTTCTTCGAGATCTTCAGGAGCGTGTCTCCCTTCTTCACGGTATAGGTCCTTGGTCCGACCCTCTTGACGGCGATCTGTTGACCCGGCTTGAGCCTCGCGGATTTCATGAGGTTGTTCAGCTCCCTCAGCTCCTTCACCGGCGTGGAATACTTCTTTGACAGCGAAGAGAGGGTATCGCCCTTTGTAACCGTATGGTATTGCAAATCCTGCGCAGTCGCATCCTTCCGGTCTTTGCCGCTGGCAGCGGAGACGGTCTCCGGAGGGGATGGTTTCTTTCTCGAGGCCGTCTGTTTTACAGGTATTTCGAGCTTTGTGCCTGGTTTGAGTTCGTCGGATGCCAGGGCGTTTGCCTCCCTGATACTCTCCACGGGTACTCTGAATTTCTTCGCGATCTTCGCGAGGCTGTCTCCCTTCTTTACCGTATATGCCGCATCGGCGTATGAGGGAAGGGCATATATAA
>DATJWU010000211.1:0-3126 GCA_035501055.1 Thermodesulfovibrionales bacterium | reverse complement strand
GGCGGCCGATGCAGCAGAAGCTTCTTCTAATTCTTTTCTTTTCCTTGCAAGCGCTTCATCCGATTCCCTGACCTTCAGGTCGAGCTTCCGGACCTGTCCCCTCAACACATTCACTTCTCCCCCGAGAGCCTCTTTCTCGATCCGGAGCATCTCGAGATCTCCCCGGAGTACCTGCTCCCGGGAATCGGCTGCCTCTTTTTTTTCCTCAGCAGCCTTCTTCTGCACAAAGGCGAGTTTCTTCTGCGCCTCCCTGATCTTCGTCTGAAAAACCTCTTGTTCCTTTTTGATCTGGATCTGCCCTACGCCCAATCCTGTGACCAGACCGATCGTCAGCGCAACTGCGGGGATTATCATTTTCGACAAGGGCTTTGTTTTCATTCCCTTCATCCGGTCTAGAATTTTACGTTGAAATCAAACTGAAGAACGTCAATACCGAGCGGGGGACCGCTGATTTCATTCGAGGTCAGCCACCGAAGCGTCAACCAGGTATTCTTCATCAATCCGACTTCACCTCCCAGAATCCATCCTTTGGCGTTCGTGCCTCCAAGATGGAAGTCGGAATCGGTAAAGGCATCCACGACGGCATCTGCGCCGAGGTATTTATAGTAGACAAACCCTTTCCAGTTCGGGCTCCACTTGTAGTCTGTCTGGATGGCCGGGCGGCCTACCGAAAGCCCGATCTGATATCCGGTAGTGTTCTTCGGAGTAACCTGTCCCGTCCGCTGAGCGACATCAGCACTGTTAAAACCGAAGTTCTTTACAAAGTCGCCGAGGGCGACGACATGCACAGGGTCCCAAAACCCGATATCGAGGGTCCCGGTGAGGTTCAGCTCCTTAAACTCCGAAGCGTAGGCCGTCTTGACCACCGCGGGGTCTGCACTGATGTTGAACAGCGTGTTGCCTTTCTGCTGGAACAGGGGGGCCGTCCAGTCGGTTGCGCCGGGATGAAGCGGATCATTGGCGATGCCCGTGATGTTGTTGAAATAGTAATAGGCAGCGCCCATTCTGGCCGCTATGCCGGTCCGGTCTTTCTTTTCCACCCCCAGTTGCCCGGCCACGAGCCATTTGCTGTGGTTCTTGAAATCACTTACTTCCTGTTGCAGGGGAAAACCGCCCGCGGTAAGAAAGGCTGTCCATGTGTCGGTATCGTCAAGGGGTTGCTTCACCTTCAGGGCGAGGCCCTCGAAATTCAGATCGGAGTCCCAGACAAGGTCCGACGACAGCCATGGATTGGGTATCCTCCCCCCGTAAACGGTCAAGACGGTGGGCATATAGCCCGATGTCTTCAATGTGTACTTGAGGTAAGCATGATCGATAACGACACTGTCCTTGTTCATAAAGTCGCCAAGAATCGAATTTGTCGAAACGGGATTCGTGGTATTTCCGGTGGACAGGCCGATTGCAGCCTGCAGCTTCGAGTTTCCGGTCATGTCTTCAGCAACGTCTGCCTCTACTCCTGCCCGGACCCTGTATTTGAAGAGGTTCTGATCTGCCGTCGTATTCATAAGCTGGCTCGGGTTGGAGGGTTGAGCAAAGGTCGCGTTATTCGAGTCAAAACGGTCGGCTTCATAACGCAAGCGCACATCACCGCCGAAACGGATTCGCTTGGTCCACTCCGGCGCAGACGCGGCGAGCTCGGCCGCCTTGCCTGAATACAGTTCCGCAACCTTCTGTGTCAGGTGGGACACGTCTTGATTCAGCTCCTTGCTCTGTTCGTCCTCATGGCCACCCGCACTCTTCTCCCCCAAAGCCTTCCTTCTTTCCATCTCCCTGGCCACCTCTTCCCGCACGTCACTCTTGACCTGATCCTGCATACCCTTCCTGACCTCCTCGGTGACGTTCGTAGTGATCCTTTCCATATACTCCTTGTCCCTTCTGTCGGAAGCGATTGTCGGAGTTTTCGCACCGGATGTCGTAGTCACATAGGTACGGGTGAAGCGCGTGGCCTCTTCCTCGCTGAGCATCTTCTTGGCTTTGAGCATCTCGACCAGGGCGGCGAGGCCTTGGTCAGGGGATTCTTTACGATATCCCTTATGGAAGCGGTCCGCGTCCTCCTGACTGAGCATGCCCTTTTCCTTCAAGAGATCGACAAGGGCGCTTACCCCATCCTGATCGTTTCCGGGCGCATGGTCCTCCCCAAAGGCGAAGCCGCCCAACAAGATAACCACCCCTGCAACAGCAGCTACCAGGACGGCGGCACATCGTTTCATGAATATTCTCTCCTCATTGGTTTTCTTGAACTCTCTTCCTTCTGCGATGAAAGGTAATCCTCTGAAGTATTGCTGTTGCGGCTTTCCGCATGATGATTTAGTGCCGCAAGGGAGACTGTTTAGCCGCTCCGCTTCATGTCCTGATTATGTTAGCATTGCCTTTATTAAGGGATTATGACGATACTGTTTCATTTCATTTAAGAATTTCGGTTTCTCCGGAGAAGCTCGTCGAATGAACCCGCATAATGCGTTGAGAGGGGATATGCGTGACTGAAAAGTCTCTTGCAGTTCTCCACGGCGACTCCGCCTTTAAGGGGGGAACTCTATCAGCCGATCGGTTGTGACACCTGTCAACGTTGAGAAGCGCCTCACGTTTATGACGACTTTCCAGTCTCTGCTAAAAGCCCAATATTCTCAGATCCAGCAGCCGCTCAATCAGCCAGGTAAACCCCAAAAAAAAGATCGCCGCTGAGGTACCTGCAGTGACGATTCTGAAATCGACTTTCTTCTTGAGCAGGTATAGGACAGGAAGCACCGCGAAGACTATCATCAGTTGTCCGATCTCAACTCCCATATTGAAGGAGAGCACCGAGAGGAGCAAGTTCGATTTCCCCACGATTAATTCCTGAAGAGCGCTTGCAAACCCAAACCCGTGAATAAGTCCGAATCCGAAGGTTATGAGCCAGCGATAGTTCACTTTCTTCCTGAACAGGTTCTCAAGGGCAACATAACAGATCGAAAAGGCTATCACGGATTCGACAAACCGTGAATTCAGTCTGACAATCTCCAATGCGGCCAGGAGCAGCGTGATACTGTGCGCCACTGTAAAGGCGGTGATTATCTTCAGGACTTCCCTGAGCGACAGCCCGATTACAATGAGTGCCATGAGGAATGCGATATGGTCATATCCGGTGAG
>DATJWU010000210.1:0-6842 GCA_035501055.1 Thermodesulfovibrionales bacterium | reverse complement strand
TCCATGAGCGCTTGCGTCGCCGGGGGGATATGCTGCAGCCATCCCTCCGGGATAAGCCGGGGAAGGAATTCCCTGCTGCCTATGATGACCGGCATCGCCTTTTCCCTCGGTCTCTTCTTTATGTCATAGAGCCTTTTCAGCGACTCGGCCATGTCGAACTTTACCCCGAGACCGTAGAAGGTTTCCGTAGGATAGGCGATGATCCCGCCGCGGTTCAGCACCGCTGCCGCTTCAACGATGGCTGAGGCGGCGTTCTCTTTTGTGAGGGTGATAATCACCATGAACTTCTTGGCCGCAGGATCAGCGAGTGAAACAGGCTTCAGGACCGGGGTTTGGCGAGAATTTCGAGGACCTTCAGATCAAGGAATCTCTTCGACGCCGCCGACTTCACCACGAGGACCGAATCGGCTCCCCTGGCGGTCCCCGCCACCGCGAGGACTTCCTCGCCTTCAGGGATGAGGCCTGCATCCACCGCCATCATCACGATCTCGCAGCCGACCTTTGCGCCCTCTCCGAACCTCCGCAGGGTGTTGGCGATGATGAGGGTCGGATAGCTCCCGCTGAATTTGGCCGCGATCGCGGTTTCGAGGGAATGGGTGAGCATCGAGCCGGTATAGACCGTTGCGCCGTTTTGCGTGATGGCCTGTCTCGCTTCGGCGGACAGCTCGGACGCATTCGGTTCCTTAAAGCCTGCCGCGTGGGAGACGACCACGATGTTAAGCCCCTGCCCCTTCAGGGTCCCCGAGAAGAGCAGGCCCGTGTCTCCTGCCGTCGAAGCAAGCACGAGGTGACGGTATCCGTCTTCTTTTACGGCGCGCCGTACCACTTCGAGACAGGCCTGCGTATTGTCCCTTCCTGGCTTTTCGAAATAGGTAATCGTTTTTTCCATAAAGGAATACTAACAAAAAGGATTGAGGGTCTTCAAGCCTCGGCCAATCTACACCTGAATATCCGTCACTTTTATGTGAAGCTCCCGCAATTGTTTTTGCTCAACCGATGAGGGAGCGCCGCTCATGAGGCAGAAGGCCTTCTGGGTCTTCGGGAAGGCGATGACGTCCCGTATCGAGGATGCGCCTACCATGAGCATCACGAGTCTGTCGAGGCCGAAGGCGATGCCGCCGTGGGGGGGCGCCCCGAAATCAAGAGCGTCGAGGAGGAAGCCGAATTTCATCCGTGCGTCGTCTTCCGCGATCCCGAGGAGTTCGAACATCTTCCCCTGGATGTCCTTGCGGTGGATACGGATGCTTCCGCCTCCGATCTCGTATCCGTTCAGTACGACATCATAGGCCTTTGCCTTTATATCGGATATCAGCCGCCGGCTGTCAGTCATCAAGCCTGTGCCGGAAATAATTTTCTCAATGTCCTCATCCGCAGGCGAGGTGAAGGGATGATGCATGGCCTGGAACCTCTCCTCTTCCTCATCCCACTCCAGGAGCGGAAAATCGAGTATCCAGGCGAACCTGAACCCCGGACCGATCAGATTGAGCTTCCTGCCGAGTTCAAGTCTCATGCGGCTCAGGACGTCATGGACCACTTTCTCTTTGTCCGCCACAAAGAGCATGAGGTCCCCTTCTTCCGCGTCGAGCCTCTCCGCCATCCGCCGCAGGACCTCTTCGGGAAAAAACTTTGCGATGGGGGATTCAAAACCGTTCTTCACCTTGATCCATGCAAGGCCCTTGGCGCCGAAGGTCTTTGCCTCCTCGGTGAGCGTGTCCACGTCTTTTCTCGAAAGTCCTGCCATCCCTTTTCCGTTGACGGCCTTTACCCGTCCGCCTGATCCGAGGGCGTCGAGGAAAACCTTGAAGGAGCCTTCCCTGGCGAGATCGGCCATATCCTTCAGTTCGAGGCCGAACCTGAGGTCGGGCTTGTCGTTCCCGTACCGCTCCATCGATTCCTTATAGCTCATCCTCTCGAAGGGGACCGGGATCTCCGTATCGATGACATCTTTGAAAATGGACCTGATCATCCCCTCAGTGAGATCGATGATATCTTCCCTGTCGCCGAAGGACATCTCGATATCGATCTGGGTGAACTCCGGCTGCCGGTCTGCCCTGAGGTCTTCGTCCCTGAAGCACTTCACAACCTGGAAATAACGTTCGAGGCCTGAGACCATGAGTATCTGTTTGAAGAGCTGGGGCGACTGGGGGAGCGCATAGAACTGGCCGGGGTTCAGCCTGCTCGGCACGAGATAATCCCTTGCGCCCTCGGGAGTTGATTTCGTGAGCATGGGGGTCTCGATTTCGAGGAAGCCTTTCCCGTCAAGGTAATCCCGTACGGACTTTGTGGTCCTGTGCCTGACGATAAGGTTGTTCTGCAGTTCAGGCCGCCTCAGATCGAGATAACGGTATTTCAGCCTGAGGGCTTCCGAGGCGTCGGCCGCCTCTTCCATGGGGAAGGGCAGGGGAGAAGCCTCATTGAGCACGGTGAGGGCAGCGGCATAGAGCTCGACCGCACCCGTCGGAAGTCCCGGATTCTCCGTCCCCTCCGGTCTCCTCTTCACCTTGCCCGAGACCGCAATGACGAATTCACTCCTCAGGTCATGGGCGAGTGCGTGAGCATCCTCTGAGACGTCCGGGCTGAAGACTACCTGGCAGAGACCGGTCCTGTCGCGGAGATCGACGAAGATCAATCCGCCGTGGTCCCTCCGCCTGAAGACCCATCCCGCGAGAGAGACGGAGGTGCCGATCTCCGACTCCCTTACTTCACCGCAAAACATAGTACGAACCATAACGCCTCCCAAAAAACCGCCGGCTGCCAAGAGTCTGCAGTCGAAGGTCGGTATTCATCAGTGTCTCTGTTTTTTTATACTCATCATTGCCGGCTTCGGACCGCCGACTTTTTCTATTCCGATTTCGCTTCTTATGCCTTCCAGTTCTTCCGGAGTGAGACGCCTCATTTCTCCCGGCTTCAGGTCTTTCAGTTTCAACCCGTTGATCGCCGTACGTTTCAGTTTGATCACCGGATGCCCGACCTTTTCGAGCATTCTTCTCACTTGCCGTTTTCTCCCTTCATAGATGGTGATCTCTATCCATGAATTATTCTCGGTCTGCCTCATCTTCCTGGCCCGTGCGGGCAGGGTCATGCCGTCGTCGAGCTTCACCCCGCGCCTGAGCTTTTCGATGCCGGCCTCGTCGATGCTCTCTTTCACCTTGACTTCATAGGTCTTGGGTATTTTCCGGGATGGGTGCAACACTGCGTTCGCAAAGTCGCCGTCGTTGGTGAGGAGGAGCAGTCCCTCTGAATGGAAGTCGAGTCTTCCTACGGGGAAAACCCTTTGCCTGATTCCCGTAAGGAAATCCTTTACCGTAGGCCTTCCTTCCGGATCGGAGAGGGTGGTCACCACGCCGCGCGGCTTGTGAAACATCAGATAGATGCGCTGCATGACTGCCGTTGTCGGCGCGGAGACGAGCTTCCCATCGAGCTTTACATAGTCCCGGGACTGATCGGCCTTCATCCCGAGGGTCGCGACCGTGCCGTTTACGGTGACTCTCCCTTCCAGGATGAGTTCCTCGGCCATCCTGCGGGAAGCGATGCCCGCCTGGGAGAGTATCTTCTGCAGACGCTGTTCCATAAGCTTACATGATACCATACCGCGGCTGTTTCATGGGCCGATTCGTGGCTTCTTGACTGCCAGGAGCAGGGACGTCTAACGGGGAAGCGCGGAGGTGAGACGGTGGAACGAACTCTGCCGGTCAGTTTGCGCCCGAGTATTCCCTGACCCGGAACGGCACGATTTCGTGTTCGAGAGTCCTGTAGAGCTCCGGCAGCCACGGCGGCGGCTTGTAAACCGTGCCTTCATCGAGGCTGCCTTTCCGCAGGTCCTGCGGCAGGATGAGGACCTTCGTATTGTCAGTGCCTACGCGTGCCACCAGGACGAAGAGTTCCTCGATCGCCCGGTCTCCGACGGCGAGGCAGCCGCTCGATTTCGCCTTGCCATGGATAAAGATGTCTCCTCCGAGGTTCGACCGGTTCTCGTCTCTCGCTTTTTCGAGATCGAAGCTGTTGGGGTAGTTGAGCTTCATCGAGAGGTGAAAACGGCTGCGGGCGTTCAGGGAGACGATCTGGTAGACTCCTTCCGGGACCTGCCTGTCGCCTCTTCTCTGCTTTGGCCCGCGGACGCCGCTTGCGGCGAGGACATCGTATGCCCTGACAAAAAGCCAGGCGCCGTCTCTCTCAGCCCAGAGTTCCAGCCGTTTTTCCTCTTTAAGGCCGATGAGGGCGATGGCGTCCGGAGGGTAGGCGATGCCGACACGGTCGAAGTAGGGTTTCAGGCGGGCCTCTGCGTCCGGTCCGACGGTCCTGACGACCTTCCCGACACCGTTGCCGCCGATTGAGTCCGGAGAAGAGGAAGAGACCGAACTGCCATGCGCATGGTGTGCGAACAGTACAAACGGCAGGAAGGAGAGGATGAACACCAGTATACGGTTCGTGGTAACCCGCGGGGACAGGAAAAAGGCCGTTCGCCTTTCGGTCACGCGCAGGAAGAGATAAGGCCTACGGATTCTCCTCATCACGATTTTTACTCTACATCTTTTGTGGGAATAATTCAAGCGATTTCTCTATAAAGGGTGTCCCTGAAACTCCTCTTTAGGCAGGCACTGAATCGCGAAGTAATCGCGAGGCTGAATACTTCTTCTCCTCTGTCATTCTCCGTGCTCTGCGGTCATAGTGGTCGCCGGGATATCGGATGAACCTGTTTTTGCGGGCGGTGGGCTATATGAGCTATACTAGAGGTGAGAAATGTCAGTCATGATCAGAACCGTTTTTATCGCTGCACTTCTTCTCTCCCTGTTCGCCGCGTACTCCCGGGACGCAGCCGGCTCCTATTTCTTCGACCGCAACACTACGGTGATCGGTTCTCTCGTGACCTATGAAACGAAACACGGTGATTCCCTCATCGAAATTGCGCGGAAGTTCGGACTCGGATATAACGAGATCATGGAAGCCAACCCTTCCCTCGATCCTTTCGTCCCCGGTGAGGATGTAGTGGTAACCATACCGTCATCATGGGTACTGCCCGATGTGGAATCCTATGACGGCATCGTAATCAACCTTGCCGAACTGAGGTTGTATTATTTCTTCCATCGTGACGGCAGGAGTGAGGTGAATACCTATCCCATCGGCATCGGGAGCGAAGGAAAGGATACCCCCCTCGGAAGGTTCAGCATCATGCAAAAAGAGGCGAACCCCTCCTGGCATGTGCCGGAATCGATCAGGAAGGAGAGGCCGGAATTGCCGATGGTTGTTCCGCCGGGGCCGGAAAACCCGCTCGGGTCGCACGCCCTCAGGCTCTCACTCGGTGATGTGCTGATACACGGGACAAACAGGCCATGGGGCGTGGGCAGGAGGGTCAGCCACGGATGCATCCGCCTCTATCCCGAGGACATCCCGAGACTTTA
Source organism: Thermodesulfovibrionales bacterium (assembly GCA_035501055.1). Taxonomy (GTDB): domain Bacteria; phylum Nitrospirota; class Thermodesulfovibrionia; order Thermodesulfovibrionales; family UBA9159; genus DATJWU01. Next base: position 1,443 of record DATJWU010000210.1, on the reverse strand, counting down.
CGGCCTGGTGTCTGTCGGTGCGAAGGTCACGATTGTGCGCCAGCCGGTAAAAATAGGCGTGAGGAACAACAAGGTCTTTCTTGAAGTGCATAACGACGGCAGCGGCATGAATTATCTGAATGAGGCGGTACGAATTCTTACGAAGAAGGGTCTCCTGAAGCGCGTCTGTTCCGAGAAACTGTACGATGCGGTGGAGGAGATGAAAGGCGCGCCGGTCGAGATTTCGGAGTGACCGCATTGGGGCCCTGAGAGGGCCCCAATGCGCAGGAATGCTGGTTACTTCTTCTGGTGCAGTTCAAATGCCTTGCCGGACTTTTCAGCGGCTGCTTCAGCCCTCTTTGCGGCTGCTTCAGCCTTCTTGACCGCGGCTTCTACCTGATCGCAGGGGCATCCGGTCCCGCCGCCACCCATCTTTTGCTGCGCCATCGCCTTGGCTTCCTTCGCCTCCTTCAATGCCTCGGCCGCATCGCCTGCGACTGCGGGCATCTTCGCTTCAAGGGCAGCGACCCTTGCCTCGAGCTTGGCGATCCTGTCCACGAGAGGGTCTATCTGCTGCTTCACGTATTCCTTGGTGGCACACCCCGCGGACATGACGAACATGATACACAGACAAAGCAAAAGTAACAATGACTTCTTCATGAGTTCACCCCCTTTCTTTGCAAAATGAATTTCTTAGGTAAATCATACCACAAAACGGGCCTGTTGCAAGTGCCATTTTATTCCTCTCCCGATGGTCCTGTTCAGATGTTCAACGCCGCCGTCACGATCGTTTCGACGGACGGATAATCTGAGGGATCACGGGAAAGATAGCTGAAACGAATCTGTCCTGTGGTGTCCACAATGAATACCCCGGGCAACTGGAAGGGGTCGCCGTGAATGAGTCCCGGGTAATGGCCGCGCCCGACTGCCCTTAGACCCTTCAGGAAAAGATCAGGCGAGAAGATTCGGACCATGCTGCTTCCCTTAAGCCCGAAGGTCCTGTAAAGCAACTTCCCGGGATCGCAGATAATGGGGAAGGGAAGATCGAACTGCCGGCGAAAGGCCTCTGCGAGGTCGGGGCTGCCCATGCTTACCAGGACCGCCCGGAGCCCTGCGGCATCGAATTTCTCTTTTCCGCGGCGTAACTGCGCCACCTGCTCCCGGCAAAAGGGTCAGCCGAAATAGCGGATAAAAATGAGGGTCAGGGTCTTCTCTTTCCACAAGTCGCTCAGGCGTGTCCTGCTCCCGTCGGAAAGAGTAACTTCGGCGTCCGGTGCAGTTCTGGTCTCTGGCTGGGTCATGAAGACAGTATAGCAAAGCGAGGGGCGAAGGCAAAGACGGTAGCCGCAGGCGCCGTGGTCCTCTCACCGGCCGGGCTTCCGTTGTATAATAGGTGATCCATGAAGAAGATCGCAGTGACTATGGGAGATCCCGGCGGCATAGGGCCGGAGGTTCTTGTAAGGG
>DATJWU010000209.1:0-4840 GCA_035501055.1 Thermodesulfovibrionales bacterium | reverse complement strand
GTTTATCCTGAGGGCGGTCGAGAGCGCGTCCGCCTCCTTCACCTCCGGGTACTCGGACTTCTTCGCCATGAGCATGATCGCCACGATGCCGAGAATCGTGCCTCCGAGCGCGGTGTTCACGACGTTCGCCGGAAGCGCAAGTCCGAGCATGGCGCCCACAATCGCGCACGACGAAGCGATCAGGGCAACCGGCAAGGCCAGCCTGAGGTCGGCCATCCCCTTCTTGAGAAGTCCGGGCCCCGCGGCGAGTGCACCCGCGAGCGCGACGAGCAGACCCGCGCCCCTCACAAAATCGATATGGAAGGGGAAGAAGCCGCCGATGATCGGCACGAAGAGCACGCCTCCGCCTACACCGCCGAGGACCGCGACGATCCCGAGGAAAAAGGTGACCACAAAAAGGATGAGCGGCCATGCCCACCAGGGCATCGCCGATTGAGATGCCGCGGGTGCGGCTGCCTGTTCAGAAGACGCAAATCCCACGGACACAGACACGAGCAAAACGCAGAGCACGGAAACGAGCAGAAGCAGTCCCGGCATTCCGGCATTTCGCATGGGGTATGGTACATTCTGCATTACTGTTTTCCTCCTTTATCGTATTCTTTCGAATTCCGTCTGAAACTTGTATCTATCGCTTCGTCCCTGCAGCTTTGTATACGCTACAGGGCTGTTGTCCGAACTGAGAAAAAGCCTGTGCACCACGAGCACCGCCGAACCCTGCGCCACGCCGAGGGACTTCGAAGCGTCCGGCGTTGCCGTCGAAACTTCGACGGTCTGGACCACCTTGAAGATCTTCTTCTGGCCTCTCTCCTGAAGCACCGCATAGAGGGAGCTTCCGGCGATTTCGAGACCTTCGACATCGGGAAGCATCTGATAGGGAATAAAAGACTCCTCGATATACGCCGTTTTCCCGCGGACCATCCTCCTGCTGAAAATGCGGTAAATGCGGTCGTCGGTCCTGAGGTACGCCTTCACCTCGGACGGGGGTTCCACAATGCCTTTGGATAAGATGTTCCTCTCTACCTGCACCTCCTTTCCGAACATCTCTTCGGTGAGCCTCGTCCTCATCGCGAGGCCGACCACGGGCAGGACACTCGTGACGAAGGTCCCCTTGCCCTGGATCTTCATGAGATAACCGTCGGAAACGAGATTGTTTATCGCCTGTCTGACGGTGATCTTGCTCACTGTGTAGCGCGTGCAGAGATCGTCCTCGGTCGGGATCTGCACCCCAAGCTGCCATCTTCCCGAGGTGATCTCTTCAAGAAAGATCCTAGTGAGCTGGATATAGAGCTTCTCCTGATTAAATCTGTCTATGGATGTTGTCTGCATAAGCGTTACAGTATGCAATGGCATGTTTCAGATTGCATCATGTTGACATGATATTATAATGATATAATGGCGGTCAAATAAGAGTTTCTTTTAGACTTATAAGGTTTGCTTATAGACATTATAAGGGAACTGGCAGGCAACGGGTTAAAGAGGAAAATCTTTCATTGATCTGCGTTGGTGCACGGAGCAGCACGGCAGCGGTCCGGTGCGATCAAATACCGCCCGTTGAGGAAGGCGACCCGTGCCTCATGAGACGGGGGATGTTCCTAACCGAAATCAGGCACTTTGTAGTCTGCCACGGAGTGCCTGCATGGCTTTCTGAAATGCGATGTTACTTCTTCCCGGACTTTTCCCGCATCTGCGCCGCCATCTCCCTTATTTCCGCCAGGTCTCTCTGCATCTCGCTCCATCCATACCACAACGCGTAGTCAGGATTGACGTGGAACGTACCCTGGAAGGTCCTCATCCTGTGTTCGAGAAACATGACAAAGAGTTTTTGCTCGATGACGCTCGGGGCATTAAAGAAGGTGAGTAGATCGGGGAACGGATAGGCATAGGTCCTCGGCTGTTTCAAGAGGCCGTCTTTATAGAGACCGGCAATGATCCCGATCGCTTCGGCCATGATGCGGTCCGCAGCCCTGATCATCTGATCGCCCTTCTCCAATTCCGCCTTCACAAAATTGGCAGAGTGGCACTGATGGCATGTGGCGGTCATCTTGTCACGATCCTTCTGCCACTCTTCCTGTGTCAGCCGGGAGATGTCAGCGGCCTTCACCACCTCAAGCCGGGGAGTCGGTTTCCCGTCGGGATTCAGCACCCCGAGGGCCTGGAGGATCGTTGCGCGGTCTGCGGCCCACTGCGCGTCCTCAGGCATGGGAAGCCTGACCGCAAGGAACCCCCATGCAGCCCTTACAGAATGATTGCCTTCCTGCATATGGCATGTCTGACAGGACGGCGCCGCAACGTCTTCCGATAATATCTTCACCTGTTTCAGCAAGGCCCTTACGCCGTGTTTGGAGCCGGAGTACATCTCCCATTGGGGGTGATCAAAGCCCATATGACACGTCTGACACGCCTGGGGCTGCCGTGCCTCCTGTACCGAAAAGGTATGTCGTGTGTGGCATGAATCACATGCGGCGTTGCCGAAAACCTGCCCGCTCTTTTTCAATTCCCTTATCTCTGCTTCACTCTTTATCCCTATCTTATGGCAGGCTCCGCATCCCTTCATACCCTCGATCAGCGCCATCGGCTGCCAGTGTATCGTCGGCATCGCTTCCATGGCAGCCCATGCGAGGGCGTGTTTCCCGCCCTTGTACTGCTTCACCTGTGCGGCGTGACACTTCCCGCAGGTATCCGGCGTCGGGATCCGCGCATTTGCCGCGTCCTGGGCAGACGTGTGCTTGTCCCCATGGCACGCGGAACAATCAATGCCGTTCCGGCCATGTTTACTTATCTCCCAGTCAGAGACAGCCCGGGGGGTTACTTTCTTGTGGCACTCCACACAGGTCTGGGCCTGCGAACCGGCCGCGAAGACAAGGGAGATCGCAAAAAGAAGAAAGCCTTTCAGAATATCCTTACCCATGTTCACTGTCCTCCTGTTCTGTTTCCCGCGAAGCGGAAACCGGGTCAAACAGCACGCGGTTTCCGGCCGGCACGAACGCCCGGAAGATCCCTTACATCCGGTGACAGCCGAAACAGGGCGACGGAATCCTCAGTCTCGCCGCCGAGTCAGCCCCCCTGGCCGCTGCCTCATGCTGAATGACCCCTTCCTGGTGGGGATTGTGGCAGGTGGAACAGGTGATGCGCCCCCTCGGCACCAGCGGGAGGATTACAAGACCTCTTTCTTCGGTCTCCCGTATGTTCCGCAAGGTCTCTTCAGACGGTCTCACAAGAAAATGCTGGTCAAAAAACGAACCCGGCATGGGGGGGTGACAGCGCCAGCAGAGAAAGCCCACATCGGCCTTGAATCTCACATCATTCGTCGAGTCTGTGAGAGGGTCGGGCTGTTTTGAATGACACTGCAGGCATACCGGCTTGCCGTTCACCTTCATGATCTGACCTTGTCTGTCGAGCATTTTGTGGGGGTCAACCGCAGCATACCTTTCCTTCACATGACACTGAAAGCAAATCTGCCTCCGGTCGGCATAAGGACCTCCCCTCAGGAGTTTCGAGGTTCCCTCGCCATCCGGCCCGCCGTGAATCTCGTGACAGGTCAGACACCTCACCTTACCACCGAACAGAGGACGGGGAAAGGAGGCGGGATCGGGGGGCACAAAGTCTACGGGATGATGGTTTTCTCCGTAATCGTGGCAGTTGAGACAGAGAGACGAGGGCTCAGTCCCCGGCTCGAAGGCTGCGGTGCCCGGCTCCGGCTTCTCCGACGTGTGGCAGCCCACACAGAGGGTATGGGGGTTTTTGTACGTCCGGGGTCTCTGCGCGACATTCGCAGAAGTTTCGGGATATATTATGCTGTCCATGCTGCATGACGCGAGAATTACCACAAGCAGGACCGACCATCTCAAAAGGCCTAGCATTTGAAATAATTATATCAAACTAAGCACAAAAAATGCCGCGGGACAGGGCTCAGGAAAATATCCTGAACAGCACAAAGGTGATCGTGGCTCCCACAATACCTCCAGACACGACCTCTGCGATTGTATGCACGCCCGAGGTTACCCTGCTCACCGCCACACCCGAGGCGAACAAGAAGCCGAAGATAATGACGAGGGGATTCCCCGAAGAAAAAGAGATCGCGGTCCAGGCGCTGAAGGCGAGGGCAGCATGGCCGCTCGGCAGCCCTCCCCTGAGAGGAGTGCCCTTGCCGAAATAGGCCTTCAGTATCACGACAAGGATGAGGACAAGGATGAAGGCCGCCACAGAGATCTCTTCGCCGGAGTGTTTCGCGACATGGAAGCCTTCCCGGAAAGATCTGAAGAGAGGCGGCGAGAGGATGATGTACCCTATGACCGCCGCACCGACGGCAGTGACAAGAACCGCGCCTGCGGCAACGTCCTTCGCGATGCGCGCCTCTTCACAGTGTTCAGGAGAGAAGAGATCGACGACCGTCTCAATCGATGTGTTCATGAGTTCTGCAAGCAGCACGGTGATCGCCGCAAGGGCCACAATGAGCAGTTCTGTCCTTGTGATGCCGAGGAGATAGCAGAGTATCAGGACTGCTGCCGAAGAATAGAAATGATACCGCACATGCCTCTGTGTTTTTGCGGCATGGAGGATTCCCTCTATCGCAAAATTCGCGCTCTTAATCCACCGCTTCAAGGGCATCGCGCAACTCCCTCTCCTTTGCCTTCATTTTGCGCGCGTGGTAGGCGCTCCTCTCATGGTCGAACCCCAGAAGATGGAGGAAGCCGTGGATGAGCAGGCGCCGCACTTCACCCGGAACCGTATCACCGAAGTCCTGTGACTGTCTCGCTGCCAGAGGGAGATTGATCACGATGTCACCGATGAGGATTTCGCCGGCGCCGGCGATATCCTCCAGGCTTTCGTGGACGGGAAA
>DATJWU010000208.1:0-2376 GCA_035501055.1 Thermodesulfovibrionales bacterium | reverse complement strand
ACTTCCCGATTACTCAAGATTTCAGCAAAAAACTTCCTTTTAATCCAATAAATCGTGAGGGAACCATAGAAGCCAGGAATATTCTTGCCACAGAGATCACCGAGTTCTCAGAGAAAAACTTATTTTTTGCTATTCACTATTCACGGTCTTTTCGCTCTCTGTGTGCTCTGTGGCTGAGGTGTGAGCGGTATCGAGAGCGACCGCCTCGGTTTAGTAGTGTTTCTTCAGCTCGAAAAGGACCTGCCTCGCTACGTCCTTGAGGGTTTCAAAGACGCCGACGCCGGTTACCGCTACCGCTTCGAAGGAGGCGATGCCGTTGGGATTCAGTGCGGTGTTCATCTCCTGGAGAGGCACCACGTAAGGAAGGTCTCTCTTGTTGTACTGAATGGTGAAGGGGAGTTGTTCGAGCTCATACCCCTGCTCGGCGAGGTTGATTTTGAGGTCATCGAGGCTTTCCATGTTCGCTTCCATCCTCTCGATCTGAGAGTCGGCAACAAACACCACGCCGTCCACACCCTTGAGGATGAGTTTTCTGCTCGCCGAGTAGAAAACCTGGCCGGGGACCGTATAGAGGTGAAACCTCACCCTGAATCCCTTTATGTCGCCGAGGGCGAGGGGGAGGAAGTCGAAGAAGAGCGTCCGTTCACTCTCCGTTGCAAGCGATATGAGTTTGCCCTTCTGTTCGGGCTTCGTCTTCCGGTATACGAACTGGAGGTTTGTGGTCTTCCCGCAGAGCCCGGGACCGTAATAGACGATTTTGCAGTTTATCTCACGAGAGGAATAATTTATGAAAGACACGCAGTATCCTATCTGAAAAGATTGTCGATATCTTCATCGCTGATCTCCGCAAAGGGAGATTCGTCGAGCCTGCCCTCGCCCTTGTCCTTGTCGGCCTTCGTGGTTATGTCTTCGAATATCTTCGTGAGCATCTCGGTCGATTTCTTTACCCTCAGCCGCACGAGGCCGAGCGAAGACCGCTGATCGAATATCACGACAAGGATCACCCTGTGACCGACGAGCGAGATATGGATATTGTCCTTGTCGCCTTCGTGGAAGAGGACGGTGAACTCCTTTTCCCCGAGGAGACGGGCCATTCCGCCCGTAGCGGCGATATTCCCTGCAGTCAGCGACGCAAGAGCGGTGGTGTCGATGTCATGGGTGTCGCCGGCCGACGCGATGAGCTGGCCGTTCTTGTCTATGAGGAAGAGGACCTTGGCATTCGACTGCTGATAGAGCTTCCTGAGTTCCTCATCAATGCGCCTGAACTCGTCTTCATACATGACAAGGTTCGATTCCATATCACATAAAAATAGCACATTACGACTTTTATATCAACCCGGCGCCTGCACCGAAGCCCTTCCCCTCTGCGGCCCTCTCCCGTGGTGCCCCTGTGTCCCGGCTCCACGGGCTGCACTCACCTGCCAGGAAGACGAAACGGGCTCTTCAGGGGCGGAAGGACGCCCCTTTTTCAATGGAATTTTGAGGGAAATGCCTGCTATAATTCATTGTCTCGCGGACAGGAAGATTTGCCGCAAAGTACAGAGTCGCCGACACGTTACAACCCTGGGGTGACGCCCCTCCGTGACATATGCGATTACACAGAAAAGAAGCACTGAAATTCCTGAAGAATGCCGATCTCCTCGAACTGGGGAAGATGGCCGATGCGGTAAGGAAGAGACTCCACCCCGACGGAGTCGTCACCTTCGTGGTCGACCGGAATATCAACTATACCAATGTATGCATCAACCGTTGTACGTTCTGTGCGTTCTACCGTGACCCCGACAGCCCCGAGGCCTATCTTCTTTCGGCGGATGAACTCTTCAGGAAGATCGACGAAACCATAGCCCTCGGCGGAACGCAGATCCTGCTGCAGGGCGGGCTCCATCCCGAACTTGACATCGACTATTACTGCGATCTCCTCAGCACGATAAAAGGGAGGTACGCCATAAACATCCACGGGTTCTCCCCCCCGGAGATCTCCTATCTTGCGGGAAGACACAACCTGACGATACGGGAGACCATAATGATCCTTCGAGAGGCGGGGCTTGATTCGATTCCGGGAGGAGGCGCGGAAATACTTGCCGACAGGGTCAGGGAGATCCTGAGTCCGAAAAAGATCAAGTCCGGCGCCTGGCTCCGGGTGATGGAAGAGGCCCACCGTCTGGGCATGAGAACGACGGCGACGATGATGTTCGGGAGCGTCGAGAGACCCGAGGACATTGTCGAACACCTCGACCGCATAAGGGCGCTGCAGGACAGGACGGGCGGATTTACCGCCTTTATCCCCTGGTCATTTCAGCCCGGGAACACGGAGCTGCAAAAGCAATCGGCAATCGGCAATCGGCGATCAGCGGTCAGCAGGCGCCCAAAACCCGG
>DATJWU010000207.1:0-3592 GCA_035501055.1 Thermodesulfovibrionales bacterium | reverse complement strand
TTTCACGCGTGGCCGAGCCCCTAAAGGTCCAAAACCTCTTGTTTGCGGTCACTTCCCCTTACTTTATATCCTGCGCCTTCAACTCCTCTCAGCATAGCCTCCGCAGGTTCTTCCCATCTTCTACTTTGAAACTGTATTTTTGATTAAAACTAACGCCTAATTGCAGAGATTAGCAACGCTGCAATAATACACAATATAGCCTATTTGATTGTGATATCATCAAAAAGAGACTAACTAGCACTTCTTGGGGGACAATTTTGGCCTCTTATTCCCGAGGATTTCAATTCTTTCACGTATGGTCTCTGATTACTTCGACAACTTGCTGCCTCTCAAAAAATCTCTCAGCGTCGGTAAATGAGCATAGGACAACATCCCGTCTCCAAATTATGCTTTGTACGATTGAAATGTTATCTGGTTCCTCAACTGCTTTTGCGTCTTTGTTGGTGAAGGCAACTAAAGACTGCGACTTATAAAAGAACAAAAAGGGTGCGGGAATCCCGGGGCGAAGTGTGACAGAATAGGCGGCCCCGTCTTCTTCGGAATGAGCATCACAGAAGGCAATCTGTGGAAGAGATCAGAACTGCGATTTGAATTGAGCGAAGGCCTGCTTCACTGTTTCGAGCTCGCCTTTAAGCCTGGCGATCTCCTCCTCCAGCCTTTCGATCCGCTCTTCTGCCGCTGGTGTAGTCGGCGCCTGGACGTCTGGCGCGGTGTCGACTTCGCCCGAAAGGAGATGCATGTACCTGATTTCCTTCTTCCCCGCCTGCCTCGGCAATGTCGCTGCAAGCGGAGGGTCGTACTCGATCAGTCCCTGAAGAGTTTTTCCGACTTCTTCCAAATCCCCGAAGGCAGCCATCCTTTCGGTGCGGGCGCGTAACTCCCCCGCGGTCTGCGGGCCGCGTACCATGAGTTCGCAAAGGACTGCCATTTCCTGCCGCGACAGATCAAACCGGTCAAGGAAGGCATGGACGTATTTTGCGACGCGGCTCCCTGCCACAATGGTTTTCCGTGCAAGGCCCTTAGCGAGCAAGCCGTCCAGTCCGAGGGTTACGGAGGCTTCATCAAAAAAAACGACGGGATTGCGGTTTGATTTCTGGTTGCAGGCGTTGGTCAGGGCATTCAGGGTCAGAGGGTAATATTCGGGGGTCGTCATCTCCTTTTCGATAAGGGAGCCGAGAATGCGCACTTCTCTGTCGTCTAAAACGATATCCATGGTGAACCTCCGCAAGTCCTCTGATCCATAGAACCAGATGAGCGGGGCATCAGCGGGACGCGATCGGCACGTACTCTTTTCTCAGGCCCGGCAATGATGAGTAATACGACGGCCGTATAAGTCTCCCCTGTATTATCTCCTCGATCCTGTGGGCCGACCATCCTGCGACCCTCGACATCGCGAAGATCGGTGTGTAGAGCTCTTTCGGTATGCCCATCGACCGGTATACGAAGCCTGAATAGAAGTCGACGTTCGGCGACGCGATCTTGCCTTTTTTCTCGGCAACCAGAATCGGAGCCAGCCGTGCGACTTTCTTGTACAGCTCGAACTCTTTCCCCATGTCGTTCTTTTTCGCGATCTCTTCTGCCTTGCTTTCGAGGATCACCGCACGCGGGTCTGATCTGGTGTAGACGGCGTGTCCCACTCCGTAGATCTTCCCTGTTTTGTCACCCGCTTTCCTGTCGAGTAACTTTTCGAGGTAGCGTGAGACCTCGCAGTCGTCATCCCAGTCTTTCACCTCGGTCTTGATCGTCTCCATCATGCTTTCGACGGCTTCATTCGCGCCTCCGTGCAGATGGCCGGAAAGCGACGCGATCCCGGAGCATATCGCCATGTAGCTGTTGGCGCCGGAGGAGGAGACCGTTCTGACGGTGAAGGTGGAATTGTTGCCTCCGCCGTGTTCCGCGTGGAGCACGAGCATCATATCAAAGAGGTTTGCCGTCAGTTTGTCCGGTTTCTTGCCCTTCAGGAGATAAAAGAAATTCTCTGCATGGCTGTAATCCTCCTTCGGCTCGATGAGCGTGGGAAGTTCTTTTTTGTGGTTCGTTGACGCCAGGTAGTTGTACGCAACGATTGTGGGAAACTGTGCAATCAGATCGATGCACTGTCTCGCGAGGTCTGTGATATCGGTGGAGTTCGGGTTTGGATCAAACAGGTGCATCGCCGATACGACGGTGTGGAGGGAGCCCATCTGGTCGTCGTGGGGCGGCCTGTTGAGAATTATCTCCTTCGCTCCCTTCGGGAGATGCCTCCGCTGCGCAAGCTCGCGGGTGAAGATGTCGAGGTGGCTGCGGTTCGGAAGTTCGCCGGTGAGAAGGAGGTAGGTGGTCTCTTCAAAGCCGAATCTCCCCTCGTCCTGCTGGTGTCTGACGAGGTCCGACATGTTGTAGCCGCAGTAATACAATTCGCCGTCGAGGTCTATTTTCTCTTCGGTGCCGTCTCCCCGAATCTCTTTCTTGTAACCGATTACCTGGCCCTTGCTCGTGATCCCCACGAAGACGCCTGTGCCGTCTTCATTGCGGAGGCCCAGCTTGATGTTCTTTTCTCTCACGAGTTCCTGCGGTATCTTGTCGTGTTTCAGCGAGAGGTCTTGAATTATTTTCAGGACGTTTTGCATAGGGCTTCACCTCACCGTGCTACGCTTTTTCGAACATGTCCTTGGTCGCCCCGCAGACCGGACATGTCCATTCGTCAGGCAGATTCTCAAAGGCCGTTCCGGGGGCAACCCCGCTGTCAGGGTCTCCGAGTTCAGGGTCATAAATATATCCGCATACCACACACTTCCATCTTTCCATAGCAGTCCTCCGGAATTTCAGGGTCGTTTGATCAGCTATTTTACCTTATCAAGGCCTGCTTCCGCCAATAAAAAGTGCAAAGCGGCAGACGAAAGGAGTTTCACCGCAGAGGCGCGGAGAAACGGAGAAAAGAGCTTGCTCCACTCTGTCGTTCAATGTTTTCGATTTTTTGCTCCGCACTTTTATCTGATATAATGCATTCGGGAAGGAGATGGTGAGCAAATGAGCCATGAACTCATGCAGAGCAGGACGGAGCATAACGCACGGAGATACGGAGAAGACAGTCGTCTGCGGTTTTTTGGTCGTCCCCGTGCCTTCCTCAGCGTCTCTGCGCCTCCGCGGTAAGAATGCCCTGGTCCCGGTTGCATTGGATCTGCCGGGTCTTTCTGGAGAGGTGAATGGTTATTCTCGTAACAAACGATGACGGCGTGCATTCACCGGGTCTGATAGCCCTTTTTAAGGCGATGAAAGAGCTGGGGGACGCCTACATTGTCGCCCCCGACAGGGAGAGGAGCGCGGTAGGCCATGCCCTGACGCTCCACCGGCCCCTCAGGGTAGAGGAGCTGCGGGAACGGGTCTATGCGATCAACGGCACGCCGACGGACGCGGTGGTAATCGGCGTCAATAAAGTCTTGCCCGCGAAGCCGGGTCTTGTGGTCTCCGGCATCAACCGGGGGGGGAATCTCGGCGACGACATTACCTATTCAGGCACCGTGTCTGCCGCGATAGAGGGGACGATCCTCAGCATCCCTTCCCTTGCGGTTTCGGTGCACGGAGATAAGAACTGCCATTTCGAGAGCGCAGC
>DATJWU010000206.1:0-6348 GCA_035501055.1 Thermodesulfovibrionales bacterium | reverse complement strand
CAGGGCGATACCCGCCAGGACGGGTGCCGTCTTCATCCTATTGACCCCATCGACCATGAAGGTGAGTCCCAGTCCCAGCATGATGCCGCGGACAACCGGTTTGGTTGCAAGTTTAGCTATCGGTCTGATGATCCCCGTAATACCGGCAAGAAGCCAGAAGAGCCCGGTGGTGAGGCCCGATCCATAAAGGGCTGCCGGACTTATGCCTCCCGCGATGGCTGCCGCCCCAATGGCTTTCATGGGTTGAATCGGAAGAGGCGTCCTGTAATAAAGCCCTGACGCCATGAGAGTAATGCCGAACATGAAGAGAAGCCCCAGAGGGGGCATTTTCACTATGGTTATATAGGCAACGACAAAGGGAATCAGGGTGCCTACGTCTCCGAACGCCCCCGCCCATTCCATCCTGTTGTAAAGATTCTTTGTCATTGCTTCGACACCTCCCGACATGGCCTCAGTCTCAGATGCAACTTCCTTCGCTTCTGAAATTTCAGCTTCCATAGTGGAAACACCTCCTGTTCGTCATTTCTTGCTTTTGATCTACTATCACGAATATAATAGTATTAGTGTTAGTGTTAATATACATACAGCCAGGATGATTGTCAAGAGTAATTGAACTCTTGCATAAGCGGCTTCATTTGTGCGGAAATAGAGGAGACCCGCCAAGGCTTCGGATGCGTAATTGACAGGGTGACATGACCATGACAAGGAGAAAAAGCTATAAAGACGCAAACTTCTCAGGGCGGCCATTGACTGGCTTGATTCATCGCAACATTGTGTCATTACCGGAGGACAGGCAGTACTTGGACTCGGAGCAGCTCGATAAACTGGAACGATCATTCCGCGAGTGGGTCGAAGAAACGTCGCGCCCGGACGTGCATCTGTCCCGCAGACGCATTTTGCTGATTTTCTTGTTGATCCGATACACGGGAGCAAAGTTGAACGAAGTGTTGTCGATGAAGCCCCTGGAGGATGTCCAATACCGAGCACAGTCGGTATTGTTTCGGAATGATGAGGATGGCTCAGGACAAACCGTGAGGGAAGTTCTTATTTCCGAAGCTCTTTCCAAAGAATTTCATACCATGCTCTCCGATGTCGAGTTTAAGAAGGCTATAAAAAACACCTTTGGGGTTGATCCTGGTTTTGTACGGAGAAAATTCTATGAGCGAGCTGAAGCCTCTGGATTTTCCAAGGAAATGGGAGGCCCTGAGATGATCAGGAAGTCACGTGCCGTGGAGTTGATTCAGAACAATATGCCCTTGCCAGCAGTCCAAAAACTTCTGGGACACTCGACGCCAAACCTGACCTCGTCCTATGTCAAGTTCTCTGAAGATGAGATGCGACAAGTAACTAAGTATTTTATGGAACGGGAATCTTCACGGAGAACCAGTGCACGAAACTCGTTTTTTGGCAAGATTCTTACATTGCAACAGGGTGACATACAAACCCTGGTGGAGGTATCGACGATTCAAGGGCATCGGATTACGACTGTGATCACCAACGACAGTGTGGGACGTCTGGGATTGAGAGAAGGAAAGATGATCACGGCCGAAGTTAAGGCCCCATATGTCGTCCTCGAAAAAACAAACGAGGAGCCCAAATCAAGCGCAGAAAACAGATTTAAAGGGATTGTCGAACAAGTGAACATGGGCAAAGTCAACACGGAATACGTAATCGGTATTTCAGACGGAACCAGACTTTGTTCCATCACCACAACAGAGAGTGGACGACAGCTTAACCTCAGGAAGGGTGACCAGGTTTGGGCACTCTTTAACTGTTTTGCTGTAGTGCTTCATGTTAATTAAGCTGGATTGCTGTAGATAGTAACTGAGACCAGTCGAATTTCACTTGCGTTTAGTTCCGCTCGAAATCCTCGCACGTTTGAGACAGCCCGCCTCGCGATGTTCTGGATGAAGATGTTGTCCTTATTCTCTAGAAAAGCGATAGGCAAGCACCATTTTGAAGGCGTCTACGGGATGTGTGACTTACTGCATGAAGTCCATGGACAGCGAGCCGACGGCGGACGTTGGGTTTCGAGCGATACTTTCACTCTGGCAAAGCAGGGTTACCTTGACTCGTCGGAAGAGAACTTCGCGCCCGTATTTATCTCGCCCCTGACATCGACCTGCGCTTCCGAGATAATCCCGATGGCTGGTTGAAAAAAAGCACTGCCTTGTCTTAAACTAAAATTCCAATGCAAAAACTCATAAAACCTTTGCTTCAGAAGAACGACTCAAAGATCCTGCTCGTTGTCCTCGACGGGCTCGGGGGACTCCCGAAGAACGGCAAGACCGAACTCGAATATGCTCGTACGCCCAATCTGGACGCCCTTGCGAGGACTTCTGCCTGCGGACTCCATATTCCCGTGGCCCACGGGATAACTCCCGGCAGCGGCCCCGGCCATCTCGGCATCTTCGGATACGATCCCCTTGAGTACCAGATCGGCAGGGGAATTCTGGAGGTCCTCGGTCTCGGCATGGAAGTGAGAAAGAGCGACGTGGCCCTGCGGTGCAATTACGCGACGGTCAGGGAGGGCGTGGTCACCGACAGACGTGCGGGGAGGATCCCGACTGAACAGAGCAGGAAGCTCACCGAGAAGCTCCAAAGGGAACTGGGTCGTGTTGACGATGTGGAACTCATCTTCGCCCCCGGGATGGAGCACCGTTTTGCGCTCCTCCTCAGATTCCCCGAAGCCCTTACGCCCGACGCCGCAAAGATCAATGATACCGATCCCCAGCAGGAAGGCATGCCCCCCCTCAAACCCGTGGCGAACGCCCGTGCCGCGGAAAGAGTTGCGAAGGTAGCGGAAAAGACCGCTGCGGCCATCCATGAGATACTGAAAACAGAGGAGAAGGCGAATTTTGCCCTCATGAGAGGATTCTCGGTCATGCCGCACCTGCCGGCTTTCGAGGAGGCTTTCGGCCTCCACGCACTTGCCATTGCGGTCTATCCGATGTACCGGGGTCTCGCGAAGCTGGTCGGGATGGACGCGCCGTCCGTCACGGGAAGCGTTGAAGACGAAGTGCGGTTTTTGAAAGAGCGGTACCACGAGTACGACTTTTTTTTCATGCATGTAAAGAAGGTCGACTCCTTCGGAGAAGACGGCAATTTCGAAGGGAAGGCGCAGAGGATAGAGGAATTCGATATGCTCCTTCCGGAGATACTCGCGCTCAATCCCGATGTCGTCGTCATTACCGGCGACCATTCGACCCCGGCGGTTATGAAAGGCCACAGTTGGCATCCCGTGCCCGTGCTCATCAGGTCGCCCTTTACGCTCGGCGGTCTCTCCTCTTCCTTCTCCGAAAGAGAATGCACCAGGGGTGAACTCGGCATCTTCCCTGCAGTCAACATAATCCCCCTCGCCCTCGCCCATTCCCTGCGCCTGAAAAAATTCGGTGCCTGAAAAGCGGTCGGCAGTCAGCAGTCAGCAGTCCACAGAAGGAACAAAGGATACCCCCGAAGAAGGCCTCTGTCTCGTTCTCTCGGGAGACACCTCACCTGTCACTCTGATCGATTCTCACTGCCATCTCGACATGTTCGGTGAGGACCGGAGTGCGGTGGTGCAGCGGGCAAAGGATGCCGGGATAGAATCCCTCCTCACCATCAGCTCTGACTTCGGAAGCAACCTGCGCAATATCGAAATCTCCGGGCAGTTCGATTCCGTCTACGCCTCGGTCGGCATCCATCCCCATGATGCGAAGGACTGCACGGAAGAAGTCTTTGCGCAGATAAGAACGTGGGCTCAGGGCGGCCTTCATTCAACACTCAACACTCAACACTCAACACTTTCTTCAATGGTCGTTGCGATCGGAGAGACCGGCCTCGATTACCATTATGACCATTCGCCCAGAGACGTGCAGAGAGAGCTCTTCAGAAAACACCTCTCCCTCGCCGCTGAAACACATCTTCCCGTGATCGTCCACAGCCGCGAGGCGAAAGACGACACCCTGAAGATACTCTCGGAATCAGGGATCGGCAGAGGCGTGCTGCACTGTTTTTCCGGGGATGCCGACATGGCGGAGAGGGCGATGGCCATGGGCTTCCTTATTTCGATTGCAGGCCCCGTCACGTTCAGGAAGGCGGGGAACCTGCGGGAAATCGTCAGGACCATCCCTGATGATTCGCTGCTTGTCGAGACCGATGCACCCTATCTGGCGCCCGAACCCCTGCGCGGAAAGAGGAACGAGCCTGCCTTTCTGGTCCATACGGTAAAGAAGATCGCGGAACTGAGAGGTGTCAGTCCTGAAGACATTGCCAGGATCACGACGCTGAACGCGCGGCGTCTCTTTGGGATCGACGTCGCAGAGGAAGAAGGGAAAATCGCCTATAAGATCAGGGACAGTCTCTACCTGAACATCACGAACCGGTGTACAAACCGTTGCTCCTTCTGCGTGAAGTTCCAGAGTGACTATGTGAAAGGTCATCATCTGCGGCTCGCCCACGAACCGACTGAGGAAGAACTGAAGAGTGCTATCGGAAACCCCTCGGACTTCCGGGAGATCGTCTTCTGCGGCTATGGAGAGCCGCTCCTGAGACTCGATCTCGTAAAGAGTCTCGGTCGCTGGATAAAGGACCACGGCGGCCGTGTAAGGATCAATACCAACGGCCAGGGAAACCTCATCCATGGCCGGAATATCGCGCCGGAGCTGAAGGATATCGCCGATGCCGTCTCGGTGAGCCTCGATGCCCAGGACAAGGAGACCTACGACCGGATATGCATACCCTCCTTCAGCGGAGCTTTTTCAGCGGTCGTCTCCTTCATCCGGGAAGCGAGAAAGGTCGTCCCCCAGGTGCAGGCAACGGTCGTCGAGATGGAGGGAGTCGATATCGAGAGATGCAGACTGATTGCCGATGAACTCGGGGTGCCCCTCAGGGTGAGGAAACGTGATGTTGTTGGCTGACCCACCGCGCGAAGGCGCTGACGACACCGGGGTCGAACTGCCGTCCCGCCAGTGAGACGATTTCCGTCGTGGCCTCTTCCTTCGTCTTCTTTTTCCGGTAGGGCCTGTCCGAGGTCATGGCATCGAAGGCGTCAGCCACGGCAAGTATCCTCGCCATAAGCGGGATATCCTCACCTTTCAGGCCCTTGGATCCGTCCCAGCTTTCGTGGTGGTGCTTTATGCCGAGGAGAACGTCCTGGAGTTGCTTAAAACCACCGAGGATCTCGACGCCGATGAGGGGATGCCTTTTTATCTCCATGAGTTCGTTGTGGGTCAGGGCATCGGGTTTGTCGAGGATCTCTTTGGGTATCGCGATCTTTCCGATATCGTGCAACAGGGAGCAGAGTCTGAGTTTTTCAAGCTCTTTGCCGGAGAGTCCCATTTCCGCACCGATCGAGATCGCATACTTCGTCACGCGTTCCGTATGACCCGCGGTCCACAGGGAAGATGCTTCGAGCGCCTTCACCAGAGCCTGTATGGCGGAGAGGAAAAATTCTTCAAGCTCCCGGTACAGGAGGGCGTTCTCTATCATCAGGGCTGCGTGAGACGCAATGGCCATCATCAGTTTAATGTCGTTTGAGAAGAATTCCGCATCCGCGCTCCGGTCCGCGAGCACCAGCGCTCCCACTACCCTCATCTTTCCCGTGAGGGGACAGACGAGGATGGATTTTTCGGCGTGTTCGTAACCACTGTGGCCGGCCTCACGAAGCGCGCAAAAGGCAACCGGTTTCTTTTCCTTGACCGCGGCCCAGATGATCTCGTCGCTGTTGGTGATCACAATGTCCCGGCTCCACCTGCCCCTGCAACTCTTTGTGTAGAGGCTTTTTTCATCCTCATCAAGAAGAAGGAGTGCAGCCGTTGCCACATCCAGCGTGTCCGTCGTCTCCTCAATAACCCGCTCCGCGATCTCATCGACGTTCATTCCGGAAAGAACGTCCGACAGCTTGTAGAGAAGGGACAATTCTTCGTAGGTATCGCTGAGCTCCCTGATGGTGAGCTCAAGGTCTTTCCTCATCGACGGGTTGCCGTACTGTGGATCCATTCAGCCGCCGTTCAGTGTCCTGGTGACCATGTCGAGGAGCGCCTTCGGACTGAAGGGTTTTGTGATATACATGACCGCCCCGCATTCAAGGCCAATTTGTTTGTCGGCATCCTGCCCCTTTGCGGTGAGCAGGAACACCGGGATGTGGCTGGTCTCCACGTCTTTCTTGATCATCCTGCAGAGATCGATACCGCTCACCTCCGGCATCATCCAGTCGAGAATAATCAGGTCGGGCTGTTCTTCCTTTATGACGTCAAGGGCTCCCTTGCTCTCCCTCAAAGTGATCACGGTCATGCCCGCCCTCTTCAGTTTTTCCTCAATCATCATGAGGATAAAAGGCTCGTCATCAATCACCATCACTTTTCTCAT
>DATJWU010000205.1:0-2763 GCA_035501055.1 Thermodesulfovibrionales bacterium | reverse complement strand
GCGATCGTCGTCGATACGGGCACCTTCAGATACAGCAACACTACTGCCGAGGTGCTGAGGGTCGCTGCAGAACTTGTGGATGCAGGTGCGGACCCCGAGGCGATAGCGGTTAACCTCTATGAGACATGGCCTGAAGCACGGTTCAGGCTCCTTCTCATGGTCCTCGATACTCTTGAGATCATTGACCGCATCGCCATAACGCACGTGACGAAAGGAATGTTTGCCGAAACCGGTACAATGCCGGAAGATACAGAGCATTTTTCGAATTTCCCCCGCATGATCGGCACGATAGCGGTATCCGTTTTCTTTCGTGAAGAAGAGGACGGATGGAAGGTAAGCCTCCGCTCGAGGGGCGAAATCGACGTTGCGGCGACCGCACAGGGCTTCAAGGGAGGCGGCCACAGGAACGCGGCGGGCTTCAATATTAAGGCCGATCTGGAGACCGCCAAAGCGCGCGTGATCAGCGCACTTTTACAGTCGGCCCCGGCGCCTTCCGAGTAACAGAGCAGGTTTTGCCGGCCCCCCTGCCCGTTGAGACTTTTCCCTTCCGCCATGGTCCTTTTGCCGTCGGGGAACGTCCTGGCGGATCCCGCAAAGAATGGAGAGAACCCCCCGGAGACATCACATGAATGTCGTCATTAATCTCGACAAACCGAAAGGCATCACGTCACAGCAGGCGGTGACGAGGGTGAAGAGGATACTCGGGGCGAAAAGGGCAGGCCATGCGGGAACCCTTGACCCGATTGCCACCGGTATTCTTCTCGTCTGCGTGGGGGAGGCAACGAAGATCACGAGATTCCTCATGGGGTTTGACAAGGAGTATGTCGTGCTCATGAAGCTCGGGGAGAAAACCGATACCCTTGACGCTGAGGGGAGGGTAGTGCGTAGGACCGATGGCACTCGGGTGGGAAAAGAAGAGTTCAAACAGGCACTGGGCGAATTCGAAGGACCGATCGTGCAGACACCGCCCATGTACTCGGCGGTAAAGGTCCAGGGCGAACCTCTTTACAAGCTTGCGCGCAAGGGTATTGAGATTGAACGGGCCGGGAGGAATGTGACGATCCACTCTGTCGAACTGACCCGCTTCGAGCCTCCCTGGATCGGGATACGGGTCTTGTGCTCTAAGGGCACGTATATCCGGACTCTTTGTGATGATATCGGCGACAGGCTGGATGTGGGTGCCCATATGGTCGAATTGAGGAGGACGCTCACAGGAAATTTCAGTGTCCTCGATGCGCTCTCGTTTGAGGAACTTGAGGGGCTGCACAGGGGAGGTGCCCTGACCGGCATCAGGGAAAGGAGACCGGTATCAGCAGCGGACACGGAAAAGAGACGAGGCGTATCCACTATCGATGAGGCGTTGAGGGAGCTTGACGATCTTGTCCTGACGGAGGCGGAGTTTGCAAAGGCCAGAAACGGGTCGTCTTTTAGACGGCAGGGGGTTGATTCCGGGGAGGAGACGTTCGTCAGACTGAAAGATCCCCAAGGCACTCTGTTCGCTATCGGGAAGGTCATGAAGGGAACGATAAAGATAGAGAGGATTCTTTATGTTAGAGATTGATATTAAAGCATTATTTTAAGGATACAAGTAAACCACATGATTTTTAATAAAAAAAGCTTGACAAGATATTTTTTTTCTGTTATTTATTACCTATGCTGTTTGGTTCAAAAGGCATAGTCGGTCTCGATATCGGTTCGAGCTACATTAAGGCTGTTCAGCTCAAGGACAGCCGCACGGGCTACGAATTGGAGTTCTTCGAAATGCTTCCGATTTCTCCTGAACTGATCGTCGAAGGTTCGGTCATCGATTCCCTCAGACTCACCGATGCCCTGAAGGAGCTCATACGGAAGGCGAAGATAAAGAGTAGGAATGTCGTCATATCCATTTCCGGTCACTCCTCGGTCATCATAAAAAGGATCTCGCTTCCCGAGATGTCTGAAGAGGAACTGAGCGAGTCGATCAAGTTCGAGGCTGAGCAGTATGTCCCCTTCGATATTGAGGACGTGAATCTTGATTTCCAGATCCTTGGTCCGAAAGAGGAAGCGGGACAGATGGACGTAATTCTCGTCGCGGTGAAGAAAGATATCATCAACGACTATGTCTCGGTCGTGAAGGATGCCGGGTTCCTGCCGACGGTGGTGGACGTCGATGCCTTCGCCCTCGAAAACATGTATGGGGTGAACTACGAGATAGAGCCCGGTGAGAATGTCGCCCTTGTCAATGTCGGTGCAAGCACTGTGAACATCAACATCCTGAAGGGCGGCGTGTCGGTATTTACCCGGGACAGTTCCATGGGAAGCACCATCCATACAGAGGCGCTCCAGAGGGAGTTTAATCTGAGTTATGAGGAAGCGGAGCGCGTAAAAAGAGGCGAAGCCTCAGACAAGGTGAGCGAGGATGACGCACATGCAATAATCATGGAGGTGTCCGGCGACATTTGCGCTGAGGTTTCCCGGTCGCTCGATTATTTCAAAAGTTCGACACAACAGGCCGACATCAAAGAAGTGATCCTCTGCGGCGGCTGCGCCCTCATAAAGGATTTTCCGAGACTTTTGGCCGAGAAAATAGGGGTTGGGGTGAACCCTGCCGAGCCCTTCAGAAACATACAGATTCCGAAAAAATTTGACCGGTCGTACATAGACGAGATCGCGCCGATCGCCGCGGTGGCCGTCGGCCTTGCGGTCAGGAGGCTCGGGGACAGATGATACGGATCAACCTCCTGCCCGTCAAGCGGAAAAGGAAAGCGAAACCCCTGCCCACCC
>DATJWU010000204.1:0-3480 GCA_035501055.1 Thermodesulfovibrionales bacterium | reverse complement strand
GTCGTCATCAACTATCTTCACTCTCATAAGGATGCCGGGGAACTCGCACAGATGCTCGGCACACGAGCGGTTGCGATAAGGGCGGATGTGGGCAGTCTTGAAGAGGTGAAAGATATGGTTGAGAAGGTCCGGGACCTCTGGGAGAGGGTGGATGTGCTCGTCAATAATGCGGGGGTTGTCCGGGATGGGCTGCTTATCGGGTATCAGGAGCGGGATTTTGATGAGGTTCTCCGGGTAAACCTCAAGGGTTGTTTCAATACGGTCCGCACCCTTGCGCCTCTCATGGCGAAATCGGGAGGAGCCCATATCGTGAATATCTCCTCCACATCAGGGTTGAAGGGCAGGGTTGGCCAGGCTGCATACAGCGCCGCAAAGGCGGGGGTGATCGGGTTTTCCCTCTCGGCGGCCCGTGAACTGGCTGAACTGAACATTATGGTAAATGCCGTTCTTCCGGGGTACATGCCGACAGACATGGGAAAAGGCGCGGAGGAGGCGATCAGGAGGGCAACACAGGAGAGCGTGCTTGGGACGCTCTCTGAGCCGTCTGAAGTGGCCCGTTTTATCGCCTTGCTCGTGACATCGAAGAATGTGTCAGGACAAGTCTTCTGTCTTGATTCGAGGATTTAGGAGGACTTGAATGGTCCGGGGATTTTTCATCAGCGGTACGGATACGGGCGTCGGGAAGACGATTGTTACGGCCGCGCTGATACGGTGCATGCGTGCGAGGGGGATATACGCAGGGGCGATGAAGCCGATAGAAACAGGCTGCAGCAGGGTCGGAGATGTCCTCTATCCTCACGACGGCATCTTCCTGAAAAGGGCCGCCGGTATGGACGAGTCTTTTCAGCATATAACGCCTTGCCGTTTCGAGACCGCTGCCGCGCCGCTCACTGCGTCTGAAGCGGAGGGCACGGAAATAGATGTCGGGATTATCATGGATGAATTCGGCCTGCTCGCGAAAGCATACAAACCGGTCATCGTCGAAGGAGTGGGGGGAATCCTTGTCCCGATACGGAGAGACTATTTTGTGATTGATCTTGTGAGGGATCTGGAACTCCCTCTCATCGTCGTGACGACCCCCTTCCTTGGCACCATAAACCACACGCTCCTCACCGTAAATTATGCGATCGACCGGGGTGTTGACGTTGCAGGCATAGTCATCAATTTCAACAGGCCTCCTGACGGCGCGATCGCCGAGGAGACGAGTCCTGCGCTCATTCAAAGGCTGAGCGGTGTGCCCATGCTGGGGACATTTCCCTATCTCACCAGTGTTGAGAACGAGACCCTGGAGAGGACGGCATTAATGCACCTCGATATCGACCCTGTCCTGAACCGCTGATCCTCGCTCGCGCCCCGTACTCAGGGTATCGTGAAGCTGGTAGACCAGAAATAATAGGGCGTCAAAGCGGTGACCGGGCTGTCGGCGGGAGTCACGAGAGCGTAGAGAAAATACGCGCCTTTCGGCATGCTGCTCAAAGGAATATCCCCGAAGAGCATTTCATCGACCTGTCCCCCCGTCCGGGCCCTCCACGGGACGAGCCCGTCGGAAATTCTCTGGAGGGAGTTGTCCGGTCTGATCAGCCAAATATTGGAATCGATAAACGGCGCATAAATGGCGAGGTAGATATCGACGAGGCCGTCAAAGGGCAGAGAACTGGCATGAAGACTCAGCGTGCCATGAACAACGTCGCCCACCGTGAAAGGGCGGTTCTGTGAAGGGTCGGCATCGAAGACCGGGTCAGGACTTTGGGGATAGGAATAACTGTTCGCAGTTGCAGGCACCGGCAGGGCGAAGCCAGGATAAAGATAGGTCACTCCATTGATATCATCCCGCGACAGAATCCTCTGGCTTATCTCTCCCTCACTGGAATAACCGTACATCGTTTTGTACATATCGCCGTCGCTGTAGAGGTCGTCGAGACCGTGGCAGTGTCCCATTTCGTGTGTCGCGACGTCCTGGAGGTCATAGGCACCCGAAGATCCGTTCGTGGCCCAGGGAAAATTTGTGTTAAAGGTTATGTCTGTTTCGGTCAGTTGTCCGGTCACCGAATTGTAAAAGAGCAGGGTTTCGGCGAGGGTTCCGTCAGACGTTCCCATAGGTGCAAAGCCGATCACATTCGTGCCGTCTGCACGCTGCTGGCCGGGCCTCAGTTGCGTGGTCCCGTCGTAGATGAGCGCAAAGTTTGCCGAGCTTACGTTTGTCCATGTCTGCATGGCCGCCTGTAAGGCGGGGATGCTGCCCGCGGGTTCCCCGTCGGCGTTGATAAAATAGTGGGCCTCAGAGGCATGCCATTTCACGTCCCTCCCCGAGTCGGTCTTTATGATTTTGAAAGCCTGTGCAGACGATGACAAAGCCAGAAGGAAAAAAAACAGGAATGCGTACTGAGTGAACCGGGTCATGCGTGGCATTACTCGGCCTTTCGTATCTTCTCTCTGAGGGAATCGAGAGAAAGCGAGTAGTCGATCGTTCCTTCCCCCTTCAGCACGGAAAAGCCGCCTTTTCTCGCAACGCCCTTGTCATCCATCGTATATTTTCCCTGTCCCTTCCCTACGATGGCGTAGATTGTTCCGCCGTTTTCGAGGCTGGACGGTCTCAGGAACAGAACAACCCTCTCGCCTCTCCTGAGAGGAGAAACATCCAACACCCTGAGGCCGGCGGCGCCGACCTCTCCCCCGGGATACTCCACAATGGTCCTCGCCTGGGCGGCCCCGCCTTTCATCACCTCACCGGTCACTACCACGGCGCGCGTGACTATCGTTTTGCCGTCCCCGCTCCAGCGGGAGGAGACCTCCTCAACCTCTCCCGAGATGACGAGATCGGAGGACTTCGCGAGTTCCTCCGTCGTGAAGGCCTTCATGAGGGCAGAGGCGGGTGATGAAAGTACAAGAGTGAGGACGAAAACAAAGGGTGCTGCTATCCACATAAACTTTTTCATCATTTTAACTCCATTCGAACAAGGCCTGTCTTTTGACGTTCTCACAAAGAGCCAAAAACTTACCACAGAGACACTGAGAAAGACAGAGTGAAAGAATAGGCAGGTTTTCCTCTGTGCCTCCGTGCCTCTGTAGTGAAATCCTGTTTTTTTTGCAAGCCCATCACTTGCTTAGTATAACTGATTCCCCGGGGTTTTCTTCTTTGAAACAGTAATGCCCATCGTTGCAAAATTACTGGGGAAGCCGTGTTTTTACCGGTATCAGATAGTAGCCTGGCGAAATCGCGTACCGCGCAAGCATCGCGTGAAGCGCAGGCTCTGACGGGAAAGACGAATCGGCAGTAACTTCAAGATTGACCTTCAGGTCCCTTCCCGTAAGCTCTCCACGCGCCCTCGCGTGCACACCCTCGCCCGTGAAAGAGAAAGACTGGAGGATGATGGTTTTGTCCTGAATGGTTATCAGTCCTTGGATAGTGTGGAACAACCCGAGGGGGAGAAAGAAGTCGCCGAGAGAGCTGTTCTGAAGTCTGACATTTTCAACGTTCAC
>DATJWU010000203.1:0-4619 GCA_035501055.1 Thermodesulfovibrionales bacterium | reverse complement strand
CGAGCTGCGCCAGGTCAAGGGTGAAGGTATTGGCCTTCTGGTCGAAGATCCTCAGGCCGTTCTGCCCCGAGTCGGGGTTCTCGAAATTGTAGTTATAGCCGCCCTGCAGATAGACGCTCAGGCCAAGGGTCTTTTTGATCTCCTCGGCAATGTTCAGCACCCCCGGTTTCGCCTCTCCCGCGGGCTTCACCTCCTCGGCAGGTTTCGCCTCGTCGGCACCGGAACCTGCGGCACCGGCGAAAATCAGAACCAATAAGAATGTCAATGCAAGATAGTTTCTTTTCACTTTTTCCTCCTCTTTAAATGAATTTATTTGAGATCCTCGCATCCTTTCACTGCCCTTGTTCCCCGCTGCTGAGGGTATAGGTCACCTCCTTCTTAATTCCGTATTTCTTGATCTTGTAGCCAATCATCCTTTCGGTAATTCCGAGCCGTCTCGCCGCCCTCGCCATTATCCAGTTGCATTCCTTCAGGGCGTTGACGATCTCTTCTTTTTCGACGTCTTCGACCTTTTCCTTCAGAGAATTCATCCGTATCACCCGTTTCCTTGCATAGAGCCCGTGCTTGTCATGAGATTCCATAAATAATTGCCAAAACCGTGCCAGGAGCTATCCTGTTGATTTACCTGGAATTGCAAAGCGACGTGATGCTACATTTTTGTGTGGTAGGTACATTCTTGTATTGCAGTCGCCGAGACGGCACACAACATTAAAGCGCGGAGACGAAGAGAACTATCTTGTCGGGAAAGCGGGCGTGGCGAGAAGTCCTGCATCGTTCGCCCCGGCGAATCCGCCGTAGGAGGACGATACCTTTGAAGATTGCCGACCACAGCGGCATACTCAGCATGGGATATCACCTTCGATCGAAGCTTGGATGCCTCATTTCCGGAATCTCATCGCATGTGCAGGATTTTGAGCGATGTCTGCTTTCCCGTCGTCTTGGGTCCTGGATGAGACTAAGAGGATCCGTGAAAGCGCCGAAGTGATCAACAGTGTGCACAAGAGGGTGGTGGATGCAAAATCGGGGAAGAAAGTGGGAAGGACTGGTACTTTACCTCTGTTTCAGCAGAACATAGGTCGCGCCCAGACCGCCGTCGCGGTCTTTCGCCGTGGCATAGGCAACAATCCGCTTCCGGAAGGAGCGCTGGAGCCAGACCTTCATCGCCTCTTTGATGACCGGACCGTTCGGCGAACGGAGGCCCCTTCCGTGGATCACCTTGACGCAGAAGGACCTCCGCCTGATCGCCTCGGCGAAAAAACATTTGAGCGCCTCTTCCGCCTCGACCAAAGTCATGCCGTGGAGGTCGATAGAGTCCTGGACCGCAAATCCTCCCTCATGGAGCCGCTTCGTAACATCGCGCCGTATGAGGGGGCTTGACCACTCAATATACTCGCCGGTGTCGGAGAGTCGTATTCTCTCCCGTCCCGTCACTATCCGCTCCAATGCTTCATTGCTCTCATGCGCGCGTGCTGAACGATATTTCCGCCGCGGCGGGACCTTGCAGGGGATCTCCCTGAACTCGGGTATCTCTCTGACGTCTGCCATCGCCTCGGAGAAGATATCCTCGTCGGTCTTTCCCGCAGGTTCACGACGGGTTTCATCGCCCCGGCCCTTCGGGACAAAGTGTCTGCTTTCGAGGACGGACTTAAGGTCCTTGAGTGACGTAAGAGAGCATCCTGATCTCTTCATGCCGGGACTCCTTCGTCGAAGGGAAAAATGCCTAAGCCTGCTTGATCTTCCTCTTCCTCTTGTGACATATGACGCACTCCGTCTTTGGGGGGTGGTTCTGCTTCAGTGCGGCCGGCGTGCCGGGCGCGTGACACTTCAGACAGACCCCGTTATCGGTGATTCCGGCGTGAAAGGCATCTTCCGGGATACGGGGAGCTCTCGTGCCTGACAGGAGCGAGAGGATCCCGATCACAATCGCCATAAAAATGATAAAAATTAAGGTGTTCTTCATGCCGTCCTCCTTAACCCCTATTATACCAAGATGACCCCGAAAATCGCCGGGACCCGCCCCGCGCGTCGACAGGTTACCCCAGTTGACATTTAAGGACGATGTATGACATACTTGGAGCAGTTTTGGCAAGCCTTTGACTGGTCTGAGGCTACAGGAACACTGGTTCGTAGCCTTTTTTATTTACCGGTTCAGACAGGACAGGTTCAGACAGAACGGTGTGAAGAGACGTGCAGCATCAGGAATATATACCCAGGAGGAGCAAAGATGAGCAAGAGACTGTATGTCGGGAACCTGTCATACAAGGCCGATGAAGAAACGCTGAAAGAGATGTTCGGCGAGGTCGGGGACGTGCTTTCGGTCAAGATCATCACCGATCCCGCGACCGGACGGTCCAAGGGATTCGGCTTTGTCGAGATGTCCTCCGATGAAGACGCCGAAAAGGCGATCGCAAATCTGAACGGAAAGACCGTCATGGAAAGAGCGCTTACCGTGAACGAGGCCAGACCGCTGACCGACAGGCCAAAGACCGGCGGAGGGGGCAGAAAAACCTTCGATAGGGGTGGAAGGAAGTCAGGCAATTGGAGATAAAAGTAATTGGCAATGATGTCGAAGGCGCGATAAAGCTTCTCAAGCGCAAGATACAGAGGGACGGCCTCCTGAGGGACCTGAAGGAGAGGCGTTTTTACGAAAAGCCCTCGGTAAAGACAAAACGGAAGCAGCGAGAAGCGCAGAAGAGGAAACGCAAGAGCATCAGGATGAGAAGCCAGAGCAGGTCAGCCGGCAAGCCTTCGTAGAGGTCGGTCCCATGCCTTTCAGGCATCCTCCGTTCTGATCCCGCCGCAGTATCCCCGCTTCATAAAGGAGAACCCTTGCCCTATAAGAAGTTTTACGAATTCGGACTTTCCGATGCCGTCCTCAGTTCCCTGTCAGACATGGGGTTTGAAGAACCGACCCCCATTCAGAAGATCGCTCTCCCGCCCGTAATGGAGGGGAAGGATATCGTCGGACAGGCCCAGACCGGCACAGGAAAGACCGCGGCCTTCGGCATCCCCATCGTCGAGAAAGGGGAGAAGGGGAAAAAAGGAAAGACACCCTATGCAATCGTGCTTGTCCCGACGCGCGAACTTGCGGTCCAGGTCGCCCAGGAACTGAACAGGATAGGCAAACACCGCGAGATCCTTTCCGTGCCGATCTACGGGGGTCAGTCAATCGAACGCCAGATATGGAGCCTGAAGAAAGGCGTCGATGTCGTCGTCGGCACTCCGGGAAGGGTGATAGATCATATCCAGCGGAAGACCCTTGTGCTCAAGGGCATCAGGATCGTCGTCCTTGATGAGGCGGACGAGATGCTGAACATGGGATTTGTCGAGGACATGGAGACGATCCTGAAAGAGGTGCCGGAGAAGAGACAGACCCTTCTCTTCTCTGCGACCATGCCGAAGCAGATCCGCGCAATAGCCCTCAAGTACATGCACGAGCCGGAGAATGTCCGCGTGAACACGCCCGACATGGTCGTCTCGAAGATCAAACAGGTCTTTTACGAAGTGAGGGAAGAGGACAAGCTCAAGGCGCTCACGAGGCTCCTCGACGTCGAGGCCCCCTCACTCACGCTCGTCTTCTGCCACACGAAAAGAGATGTGGACGACGTGGCAGGGAAACTGCAGCAGATGGGCTATTACGCCGGAGCGATCCACGGTGATTTTACCCAGTCACACAGGGACGAGATGATGGGGAAGTTCAAGAAGGGCGATATCGACATCCTCGTCGCCACCGATGTCGCGGCCCGTGGTCTCGACATCAACGACGTATCCCATGTCATAAACTTCAGCATTCCCCAGGACCCCGACGGCTACATCCACAGGATCGGCAGGACAGGGAGGGCGGGGAAATCAGGCATCGCGATAACCTTTGTGACGCCGAGGGAATACCGGCAGCTGCGGCTCATCGAGCAGACGGCAAAGACGAAGATCAGCAAGGCGAAGCTGCCGAACAAGGCTGAAGTGAAAAAGGCCAGGGAGGACCAGATCGCTGCGGATCTCGAACAGGAGATATCCGAAAAAAGCCATGCCACCTACCTGCCGCTGGCGGAGAGGCTCGCGGCGAGCCGCCCCCCTCAGGAGATTATCGCAGCAGCCCTCAGCATGATCTTCGGCGACAGGGACGTGGAAGAAATAGAAGAGATCGGCGCCTCCCATCCTGCGTCTCGCGCAGGATCGGTGCGGCTCTTTATGACTATCGGCAGGAAAGACAAGATAAAAGTGGGCGATATCGTAAAATCGATCTCGGCAGAAGCCGGCATCCCTGCGAACAAAATCGGGAATATCGCCCTCTTCGATACCTTCAGCTTCGTGGAGGTCCCCGCAAACCTCGCCGACAGGATCATCAGCGCGATCAATGACATCATGCTCCACGGCAGACGCGTGCGCATCCGCCACGCAACGGAGAAGAGAAGATAGCCTTTCCGCCACAGAGATCACAGAGTTTACAGAGCAAAACTGCTGGAAACTCACCGCTGAGTTCGCTGAGCACGCCGAGAAAATCATTCTAAGAAGTTCCTTAGCGCTAAGAAGAGACATTCTCTTTCTCTGCGACCTCTGTGTCCTCTGCGGTTAAACTCTTTCTTGACTCGCGATTACTTCCCGGTTTCTCCAGATTCTCA
>DATJWU010000202.1:0-4995 GCA_035501055.1 Thermodesulfovibrionales bacterium | reverse complement strand
TTGTCACCGACGTCTCGAGATTTACAATCCTCACATCAGGCGCGGCTCGTTCCAGTTCGCCAAGGGCGTCGCCCCAGATGTAGGAATAATCGACCGGCCTTTGGATAGGCCCGTTCACTGCCTCGGCAAGCTTCACGTATCCTTCTGCGCTTGTCATGTATGGTTCGTGGATGGCAGGGTCGCAGGGGTGGGGTAATATCCGGTCGATCGCCCTCCCTGTCATCACATCGCCGCACAGGAACAACGTAAGAAAAGAAGTACTTTCTTCGCGCCGCTCAATCTTCATAAGGCTTCGCGTGAATCCTTTCGATCGCCTTGTTTTCTCTTGCCCTTCGCTTCCATCCCATGCTGCCTATCAAGGTGTATATGCGCGAAGGCACGAAAGGCCGTGCCATAAGTTTTATCGCCTCTTCGGGAATATCTCTGTCTTCGGCAAGGGCTTCGGCGGCAAGCCCTAATGCCTTCCTCGCAAACCTCGCCCTTCCCCCTGTCTTATCAAGCTCTTCTCCTCCGATCGCTTCACCCCCTCCGAGGGCCAACCCTCCCGCCCATCTGAAGCCGCTTTCCGATGCAAAACGCCGGCAAATGGCGAGGGCAATATCGTTGTGGTGCGCCTCGGGAAATCCCGAGTTCGCGATCGCGACAAATCTCTGTCCTTCACGGATATCTTTCCCTCTGCGGTCTTCCGCAATGAGTTCCATCATCCTGATCACTCCCGAGGGGAGACTGTCTATGTAGAGCGGGAAGGCGAGCACCACCATGTCCGCTCCGTTCACCCCGGCAATGAGCTTTTCGAGACCCTCCCCGGAACGGAGCCATTGATGCACGATCATCGTATTCGTGCCAAAACCCTTTGCCTCAAGGAGTTTCAGAAGATACGCCCCGAGAGACGCTGAGGTGCTCTGCTTAATTTTCTGGCTTCCGACGAGAAGAAGCACCGTCTTCTCTCCCTTCATACAGCCACCCCCACTTTCACGAGAAGTTCACCGACCATCTCCTTTATTTCCCTGATTTCCTGATCCGGTCGCACAATCGCCGCTTCCTGTGCAGGACTGTAAAAATTGATCCCGTTCCTGCGGACAAGCGTCTGGAATATCCCCTCGCTCTCATCGTCATTGTGCAGTGCCTCTCCTATCCCCAGGAGGCGCGGATACCTCTTGTAGCGCGGTTTGTGATGCACCTCCC
Organism: Thermodesulfovibrionales bacterium; assembly: GCA_035501055.1. Classification (GTDB taxonomy): domain Bacteria; phylum Nitrospirota; class Thermodesulfovibrionia; order Thermodesulfovibrionales; family UBA9159; genus DATJWU01. The sequence continues at coordinate 3,810 of DATJWU010000202.1, read as the reverse complement.
CATGAACCCGGGCGAAAAAGGGCGAGACGATAGGAATGAATCTGTCCACGGCCTTCTTCAGCTCGGACGAATACCCTCCGAAGGTAACAGGAGTGAGAAAGACGAGGAGATCGCTCTGTATCGCCTTCCGCGCTATATCACGACCGGCGTCGTTGATCACACAGGTTCCCGGGGTTCTTATCCAGCAGCCGAAACAGCCCGTGCAGAGGCCCACCGCCACTTCGCGGAGGGTATAGACCTCCGGGGTCCATCCCGCACTGCCGAGGTTCTCAACAAGAATCTCTTCTGCCCTGTCCAATACAGTGCCGCCCCGAAGGGCTCCGTTCAGGATCAATGTTTTCATGCGCGTCTCCAGGTTTGCTCCCGATCTTTACCAAAGCTCAGGCTTCCAGACCATCAAGGCGAGAGAAAAAAGCGGAAGGAGTACCGCTGTAACCGCCATTTCCCCTATAACCCATTTCGTACTGATATGCATTATTTCCTTCTTTTCCCGTTCATTGGTCCGTTCCCCTTCATAATCAGTCCCATCCTGAAGTCGAGCGCACCGTTCACGATGGCAGAAAGGTGCTCCTTCGGGAACATGACGCACCGTTCCCTGATAATGAGCGCTGCGATCCCGTGTACCTGTGACCAGAAGGAGAAGGTGGCGGCATCGAGGTTCACCCTTGGAAGAAGACCGGCCTCCATGCATTCCCGTACGTTTGTTCTGAGGAACTCGTAGGAACGGAGCCCTGCTCCCCATTCCTTCTCCTCGACGATCTTCTCGCCGGGCCCCCTCATGATAAACATCAAGTCGTAGTACTCCGGGTTCTCGAGGGCAAAGGAGAGATATACCTCCCCATGGCGATGCAGCCGCTTCAGAGGGTCATTGACAGAGGAGATCGTCAACTGCCGCCGGTAGAGCTCCTCGAACCCTTCCGTGTGGAGCGCAAAGAGCACCTCGTTCTTGTCCTTGAAGTAGAGGTAGATCGTGGCAGGGCTGTACTCGATCTCTTCGGCGATCTTCCTGATCGTAACTTTGTCGAATCCCTCCCTGAGGAAAAGGCGCATCGCGGTCTTCAGGATGAGGCCGCGCATCTGTTCCCTCTCCCGTTCCTTCCTCTCCGTAATTCCCATACATGGTTCCTTTTATGAACGTTGTTTATTATATGAACTAAGGTTATCATACCCTGAAGGGCTTGTCAAGTGATTTCTTGGATCAGAGACAACGAGCGGCAAAAAGCATTCAGCCACAGAGCGCACAGAGGTCACAGAGAAAAGCCTAAAGAATCTGGCCGGCCTCACACTTCATGAATTATGAGAAAAGAAACTTCTCTTTCTTAAATCTGGGAAAATCGGGAAGTAATCGGGCAGCTAAAATTGCTTCTTCCTTCTTTGCAGTTCTCTGTGAACTCGGTGATCTCTGCGGCGGAGAGTGCTCTGACGGAAATTACCGGTTCAGCACACGGCTCAGAAAGACCTTCGTCCTCTCCGCCTTCGGGTCGGTGAAGATCTTTTCAGGCGTATCAATCTCCACAATGTCACCGTCATCAAAAACCGCCACCCTGTCCGCAACCTCACCCGCGAATCCCATTTCGTGAGTCGCGATGACGGAGGTCATCCCCTCGTCCACAAGGTCCTTGATGACCGAAAGAACCTCTCCCACCATCTCGGGATCGAGGGATGAAGTCGGCTCGTCAAAAAGCATCGCTTCAGGCTTCATGGCGAGGGCCCTCGCGATCGCCACCCTCTGCTGTTCGCCTCCGGAGAGCTCAGAGGGGAAGCTCTCCACCTTCTTTCCGAGATTGATCCTTTGCAGCAGGGCGAGGGCATTCCCAACCGCCTCTTCCCTCTCTGCGCCGAGCACCCGCATCGGTGCCTCGATAATATTCTCAAGGACAGTGAGGTGAGGAAAGAGATTGAACTGCTGAAAGACCATCCCGACCATCAGCCTGACCCTGCGGACCGCTTCTTCCTGCTCTCTGCGACGTCCCGACTGCATCATCGAATGCAATGCAATCCCGTCGACGAGGAGCGTGCCCTGATCAAAGGGCTCGAGGCCATTAATGCACCGCAGAAGCGTACTCTTTCCGCTCCCGGACGGGCCGATGAGGACCATCACTTCACCCCTGTGGACGTGGAGAGCAACTCCTTTAAAGAGGTGGTGGTCGCCGTAGGATTTGTGGAGATCTTCTATCCGTATCATTTTCGTGAACCCTTCAGCCGTGCTTCGAGCCTCCTCGCGATGAGCGACAAAGGATAGCTCATGGCGAAATAGAGGATCGCCACGATCACGCCGAGCTCAAAAAACCTCAGGGTGCTCGCGGCGAGGATATTGTATGTCTTCGTGAGTTCCACCATCGCGATGACCGATACAAGGGAAGAGTCTTTGAAGAGCGCGATAAAGTCATTGGTAATCCCGGGCAAGGCTATCCGCAAGGCCTGGGGAAGCACGATCCGCCTCACCGCAAGTGATCTCGTCATCCCGAGGGAAAGCGCCGCCTCGGTCTGGCCCTTCGGCACCGCGCTTATTCCCGCGCGATAGATCTCGGCTTCATACGCCGCATAGTTCATCCCCAGCCCCAGAAACGCGGCGAGGAGCGGGCTCAGTGATATGCCGATATTGGGAAGGCCGTAGTAGAGGATGAAAAGCTGAATAAGGAGCGGTGTGCCGCGGTAAAGCTCGATGTATGACACGGCGAGCGCACTGAAAGGAGGGGTGCCGTAGAGCCTCGCGAGCGCAAGGACAAGCCCGAGGGCTATGGCAAGGGACATTGAGATTACCGAGATCAACACCGTTATCGCCGCGCCTCTTGCGAGCGTCGGCAGGAAGGTATAAAGCGGCGCCTTCCTGCTCTCTTCAAGACTCACATAGCCCGACGCCGCGTTCATTGCGGTGAAGAGCTTTTCCTGTTCAGGATTCCAGATATTCCATTTTTCGTATATCCTCCTGAGTTCGCCCGTCCTCAGAAGTTTTTCGAGGATCCCGTCGATCCTCTTTTTCAGCTCCTCATCTCCCTTCCTCATCGCTATCCCGTAAAACCCTTCGCCCGTCGGGGCTCCCGCATATCTCAGTTTCGGATTTGGCTTCCCGTAATACGCGGCAATAGGGAGATCGAGGAGCACGGCATCGAGCCTTCCGAGGGCGAGGTCTTCATAGGGTTCCACCTGACCGGAATAAACCTTCACCTCCACTCCGCCGATGGCTTCAAGAATACCCTGCGCGGTGGTACCTGAAAGGGTTCCGACTCTTTTCCCCTTCAGGTCCTTCGTGTCGACGATAGCGGTCTCGTCTTTCCGCACGACAAGCTGTTCCGTATAGACGTAGTAAGGATGGGAGAAGAGCACCTCGGCCTTCCGCTGGGGTGTAATCTCGATGCCGTTCATTACGATATCGAAATCCCCACGCGTCAGCGCAGGGATGAGACTGTCCCATGCATTCTGCGACTGTCGTGCCCTGACACCGAGTTCCCGTGCGATCGCCTCTGCGATGTCGACTTCGAATCCTACGAGCCTTGCGGGATCTTTGGGGTCGGGAAGCACATAGGGCGCACCCCCTTCCGCGTCCGATCCCCACAGGAGATATCCCCGTTCCTTTATCTTCCCGATGCTGTCCGCTGCTGACGATGAAACGGTGACGGACGTAAGTGCAACAATGATTCCGATGACGAGAAGGAATATCCCGAACTGTTGCCTCACCAGGCTTGGATAGGAGGTTCTGGAGGTCACGCCGTATTATACTTTGTCCTCCAGCCTAAATTGAAGAAGCACGCGTCCCGTCGGCGATCAGGGAAACCATCCTTCCGGGACTCCGCACCTCCGCGTCTTTAC
>DATJWU010000201.1:0-6880 GCA_035501055.1 Thermodesulfovibrionales bacterium | reverse complement strand
GTGCTTGGGGTCAGACTTGCCTATTGACATTTGAAACGTTCTGTTTATTTTCGTTCGTACTCCAGAGAATAATCAATCTGCTCTCCTATGCGGACTCCTGTGAGTAACTGACTTCCCTCTCCATCGGTCGGCTCAACTGATGCTCACTCCGATGATACGCCCTATGAGGAAGGTCGGCAGTTGCCGCAAAACCTAAAGTGAAAATAGGGGTAGCGACCATTTATTTGATCGGGGAAAACAGCCGCTGCCCCTATTTTTTAGTCCATCTTTAGGCAGCATTGAGGATACTTTATCTGTTGAGGATACTTTATCTTGACTCTTCAGAATAAAATGGTAATATCTTTTTATATGAATTGCGGGTCTTCTGAGAGAGAAAACAATAGGTATGCGTCCTCTTTGCTGCGGGGCTCCTGCGTGCGCTCGGTGGGGTCTGGCGAAAACGGTTTTCCCCATGAAGCCTGATACGGTGCTCTGGCCTTTGGGGGTCTATGCCGCTGCGGTAATCGCCCTTGCAGCCGTGATGCTTGGTGTCTCCTATTTCCTCGGACAGAGGCACCGTGAAAGGGCAACCGGAAAACCCTATGAATCGGGCGTCGTCTCGACAGGGTCGGCGCGGGTGCGGTTCGATGTCAAGTTTTATGTCGTCGCCATGGTTTTTGTGATCTTCGACATCGAAGCAGTCTTCATCTTTGCCTGGGCCGCGGCCTTTCGTGAGCTCGGCTGGACGGGATATATAGAGGTCCTCGTCTTCATCAGCGTAGTGGTCGCGATTCTCATCTATCTCTGGAGACTCGGCGCGCTTGAATGGGGGGGCCGGGGAATCAGAAGAGCGGGCGCCGGTTAGAAAGGGTATGCGGTGGTCCCTGCATAGACCTGAAGAGGCGCTCACGACCGGAGCGGGAGGCTCAACGGAGGAAGCCCTTTCCCGCAGTCTGATCCTGTCGAGGTTGCAGGACCTCCTCGCCTGGAGCCGCAAGAATTCGATCTGGCCCTTCAATTTCGGCCTCTCCTGCTGTTACGTCGAAATGGCGACAAGCCTTACCTCCAAATACGATATTGCCCGCTTCGGCGCGGAGGTGATCCGTGGCACGCCGCGCGAGGCTGACCTGATGATCATCGCCGGTACGGTTTTCATAAAAATGGCGCCGGTGATCAAGCGGCTTTACGAGCAGATGATGGAACCAAGATGGGTGATCTCGATGGGTTCCTGCGCCAACTCGGGCGGCATGTACGATATCTACAGCGTGGTGCAGGGCGTCGACAAATTCCTGCCGGTGGACGTCTATGTGCCGGGCTGTCCCCCCCGTCCCGATGCCTTCATGGAGGGACTGCTTATGCTCCGCGAGGCAGTCGGGAAAGAGAGGCGCCCCCTGAGCTGGATAGCCGGTTCGCAGGAGACGCTGCGCCCTGAGATGCCCTGCATGCGTGATGCGAAACGGGAAGAACGTACAAAGGCGACGCTCCTCAGACCTATGGATGAAGTATGAGCAGCGGACAATTCATCATGGAGGGACTGCAACAGGCCTTTCCCGGCATCGCACTGGAATCACAGGCCACCTGCGACGATGTCCCCACGCTGTGGGTTCCGGGAGAAAAGGTGCGCGACGTGCTGCGCCATCTGAAGAGCGTCGTCGAGAAACCCTACAAGACGCTCTACGACCTCACCGTCATCGACGAGCGTGTCCGCAGGCATAGAAAGGATCAGCCCGAAAGCGACTTTACCGTGGTCTATCATCTGTTATCCTATGACCGGAACGAGGACCTCCGTATCAAGACCGCACTCAGGGGAGAGTTTCCCTCTCTGCCGACGATCACTGGGATCTGGCCCGCCGCGGAGTGGTACGAGCGCGAGGCATGGGACATGTTCGGCGTGAGTTTTGTGGGCCATCCTCACCTGAAGCGCATCCTGATGCCGCCGACCTGGGAAGGCCATCCGCTTCGCAAGGAACACCCCGCGCGCGCGACAGAAATGGGCCCCTTCCGTCTTCCCGAGGAAAAGGAGGACGAGGAGCAGAAGGCCCTCCAGTTCCGTCCCGCCGACTGGGGAATGAAGTGCCATCGTGAAGACACGGATTTTCTGTTTCTCAACCTCGGACCCCAGCATCCCGGCACGCACGGGCTCCTGCGCATCATCCTCCAGCTCGACGGAGAAGAGATCGTGGACGCCGTGTGCGACATCGGATACCACCACCGGGGCGCGGAGAAGATGGGAGAGCGTCAGTCGTGGCATACCTATATCCCCTATACGGACCGGATCGACTATCTGGGCGGCGTGATGAACAATCTCCCCTATGTGCTCGCGGTCGAAAAACTGGCCGGCATCGAGGTGCCTGACAGGGTGAAAGTCGTGCGCGTGATGATGGCCGAGTTTTTCCGCATTGCAAGCCACCTCGTGTGGTACGGCACCTTTGCCCAGGACGTGGGAGCGCTTTCCCCGGTCTTCTATACCTTCAGCGACCGTGAACGGATCTTCGGCATCATCGAGGCGGTCTGCGGCGGCCGCATGCATCCGAGCTGGTTCCGCATCGGGGGCGTTGCCCATGACCTGCCGAAGGGATGGGACAGGCTGGTGAGGGATTTTATCGGCTCTTTTCCTAAACGTCTCAGGGAATACGATAAGATCGTGATGCAGAACCGCATTCTGAAGGAGAGGACAAAGGGCATAGGGGTGTACAGTGCGGACGAGGCGATAGAGTGGGGCGTGACCGGACCGGGTCTGCGCGCCTGCGGCTTTGACTGGGACTTCCGCAAGAAAAGACCCTATTCGGGTTACGAACGGTTCGAATTCGATATCCCGACCGCGACTCATGGCGACTCTTACGACCGCGGGGTGGTGCGTGTGGAAGAGATGCGCCAGAGCCTCCGTATCATCGGACAATGCCTCGACCACATGCCCGAAGGTCCTTACAAATCCGATCACCCCCTCGCGACGCCTCCGCTGAAGGAAAGGACGATGCACGACATCGAGACGCTCATCACCCATTTCCTGAATGTAAGCTGGGGGCCTGTCATTCCGCCCGGAGAGGCCTTCTCGGGAATCGAGGCGACAAAGGGCAACAACGGCTATTACCTGATCAGCGACGGCAATACGATGGCATATCGGGCGCGCATCAGGACCCCGTCCTTTGCCCACCTGCAGATGATCCCCCTGATCAGCCGCGGATTGATGGTGCCGGATCTGCTTGCGATCCTCGGGAGTATAGACTTTGTGCTTGCGGATGTGGACCGGTAAAGACAATGGCAATAGGTGATAGGCAATGGGCACAATGAAGAAGGCAATGGGCAGTTCCAATAGCCCATCGCCCATCGCCCTTCGCCGTCTTTTTTTATGCTGACTGAAGAAGAGAAGAACGCGATCATCGCCGAACTGCGTCATTATGAACACAGGCAGGCTGCCTGCGTGGAGGCGCTGAGAATCGTCCAGAACAGCCGGGGCTGGATATCGGACGAGATAGGAGAGATCGCCGGGCTTCTCGATATGACACCTGAAGAACTCGACGGGGTTGCGACGTTCTACAGCCTTATCTTCCGGAGTCCTGTCGGCAGGCATGTGATCCTCATCTGCGACAGCGTCAGCTGCTGGGTCGTGGGGTATGAAGGGATACTCGATCACCTGACGTCACGCCTCGGTATCGGACTTGGAGAAACGACCGCCGACGGGCTGTTCACACTGCTGCCGGTCGCGTGCCTCGGCGTCTGTGAGCGCGCGCCTGCGATGATGGTCGGCGACAGACTCTATACGGACCTGACGCCTGACAAGATCGACGGCATTCTCGAAACCTATAGACAGGAAAAAGCGTGAGAGAAACGACCCTCAGCCATAGAGGTCACCGAGAAAGGCATGAGATATATGGTGATGCAGGAAAAACCGTTCTTCTTTTATTCTCTGTGATCTCTGTGGCAAAGTTTTTCTTGAGCAGGGGGGGCTTTTGAGGGAACAACCGCTTACCGGAAACATGCGCAGTGACGGAGAGCCCCTGGGCCTGAAGGAATATGAGGCCACAGGTGGTTATCAGGCGCTGCGGAAAACGCTCACCGGTATTTCTCCCGCAGACGTGGTTCAGGCGGTAAAAGAGTCGGACCTAAGGGGCCGCGGCGGTGCCGGCTTTCCCACAGGACTGAAGTGGAGCTTTATGCCCCCTGCTGACGACGAACGCCGTCCGCGCTACCTCGTCGTTAATGCTGACGAGATGGAGCCCGGAACATTCAAAGACCGTCTGCTTATCGAGATGAACCCCCACCAACTTATCGAGGGCGTGGTGATCAGCGCCTATGCTCTGCAGGTCGATGCCGCCTATGTCTTCCTCAGATGGGAATACAGGCTCGCGGCAGAGCGTCTCGCAAGGGCGATCGTTGAGGCATATCAGAGTCATTATCTCGGTAAAGACATTCTCGACTCGGGCTACACTCTCAAACTCCAGCTCCATGTGAGCGCGGGACGGTATATCTGCGGGGAAGAGACGGCGATGCTGAATGCCCTCGAAGGCAGGCGGCCGATACCCCGCTCAAAGCCGCCCCATCCCCAGACGAGCGGCCTCTGGGGCAGGCCGACCATTGTGAACAACACCGAGACCCTTTGCAATGTTCCGCATATTGTTCAAAACGGAGCGTCCTGGTTCAAGGGGCTGGGGTGCACGGAATGCGGCGGGACAAAGATCTTTGGCGCCAGCGGCCGGGTCAGGAAACCCGGTGCGTGGGAATTGCCGATGGGTACGACCATCCGCGAAATCCTCGAAGGACAGGCAGGCGGGATGGCGGAAGGCTATGCATTCCGCGGCGTGATCCCGGGAGGGGCGTCTACGGACTTTCTCGTTGCGCAGCACCTTGATGTGCCGATGGACTATGTCTCGGTGCAGAAGGCAGGGAGCCGGATGGGCACCGGCACAATGATCATCCTCGACGACAGGACCTGCCCTGTGGGCATGCTTCTGAACCTTGAACGGTTCTTTGCACGGGAGTCATGCGGCTGGTGCACGCCCTGCAGGGAAGGCCTTCCGTGGATCGCGAAGGTGCTCGAAGCGATCGAGACGGGTGAGGGCAGGCCAGAAGACCTCGAGTTTCTCGAGACACAATGCAGGCTTCTCGGTCCGGGCAATACCTTTTGCGCCCTTGCGCCAGGCGCGGTAGAACCGCTTCAGAGCGCGCTCAAATATTTCAGGGAAGATTTTGAACGGCATATCAGGGAGAAGAGGTGTCCGTGGAAGTGATCCTGGGCGAGGCAAAAACACCTGGAGGTCAAGCATACCTCGACAAAAGGCAGGGAAGAGTATGCGAGCGGTTTTATCTTGTCGGAAGAAACACTGGCTGTCTTTCTTCCGACAAAATACCTCACAGGTCGGTACGACCGAGAATGAGCGAGCATATTCTTTCTTGCCATACAAGCGCACGTTTATGAATGATCCGGCTAGCTGACCTATGGCGACGATATATATAGATAACAAACCTTATCAGGTGAAGGACGGCCAGAACCTGCTGCATGCCTGTCTTTCCCTCGGGTTCGACATCCCCTATTTCTGCTGGCATCCCGCGATGCATTCCGTCGGCTCCTGCAGACAGTGCGCGGTAAAGCAGTTCAGGGACGAAAAAGATACGCGGGGCAAGATAGTCATGTCCTGTATGACACCCGCGGTCGACGGCACGCGTATTTCTATCGATGATCCCGAGGCGAAGGCCTTCCGGGCCAGTGTCATCGAATGGCTCATGACGAACCATCCCCATGACTGTCCTGTCTGCGATGAAGGAGGAGAGTGCCACCTCCAGGATATGACGGTCATGACAGGACATGATTACCGCCGCTTCCGGTTCAGGAAGCGCACCTATAAGAACCAGTACCTCGGGCCTTTTATTAATCATGAGATGAACCGGTGCATCCAGTGTTACCGATGCGTGAGGTTTTATCGCGGGTATGCCGGGGGACGCGACCTCGATGCCTTGGGCTCGCACAACCACGTCTATTTCGGCCGCCACCGTGACGGGGTTCTCGAAAACGAGTTCAGCGGCAACCTCGTCGAGGTCTGCCCCACCGGCGTCTTCACCGACAAAACCCTGAAGACGCATTACACGCGCAAGTGGGACCTTCAGACAGCGCCCTCGGTCTGCGTGCACTGCGGGCTCGGCTGCAATACCATCGCTGGGGAGCGTTACGGTCTGCTGCGGCGCATACTGAACCGGTACCACGGAGAGGTGAACGGCTACTTCCTCTGCGACAGGGGGCGCTTCGGTTACGGATTCGTCAACAGCGACCAGCGTATCAGGCAGCCTCTCCTGAGAGATCACGAGAACCCGGGGGCAGCGAAACCGGTCTCAAAAGAAGCGGCATTGCGCCATCTTGCTTCAATTCTCAACTCCGGAGGAGAGGTGATCGGCATCGGTTCCCCGAGGGCTTCGCTCGAGGCGAATTTCGCGCTCCGGACGCTCGTCGGACCGGACCGGTTCTATGCAGGCCTGTCGGAAAGGGACTCGATTCTGATCGCGGAAATCCTGACGATCCTCTCGAAAGGGCCCGCCCGTTCCGCGTCACAGGACAACGTGAGGCGGGCTGATGCGGTATTGGTCCTTGGAGAGGACGTTACCAACACTGCGCCCATGCTCGCGCTCGCGCTGCGTCAGTCCTCCCTGAACAAACCGGTTGAGGCGGCGGGGAAGCTCCAGATTCCTGAATGGCATGACGCGGCGGTCAGGACGGTTGTGCAAAACGAGAGAGGGCCGCTTTTCATCGCCGCGACGGACGTGACGAAGCTCGATGACATTGCAGCGGAGACATACCGGGCGGCGCCGGATAATGTGGCGCGGCTCGGTTTTGCCGTTGCGGCCGCTTTGAGTGATGACGCGCCCGCAGTAGCTGACCTCTCCCTAGAAATTCGCGGACGGGCAGAGAGGA
>DATJWU010000200.1:0-6171 GCA_035501055.1 Thermodesulfovibrionales bacterium | reverse complement strand
GCACTGCAAAACTTCCTTTTCCATTTCCCTTTAAATTCAATACGTTGCATCTGGCACTAAAGGTGCATATATGAAGTCAGATCACACAAAGGAGGACAGGAAAATGAAGACACATGAAACAGCAAGAAAGATGGCGTATGTCGGCGCAGGTGTGGGTTTGGTTCTTTTTGCGGTGATCGGTTTGCTGCCCGGGTCCTTCCTCGGCGGGGTAGTGGGATTGAACATCGCCGGCGGGATCTTCGGCATGCCCCTGGGTTCAGCGTTGCTTCCGAGAATAATCGTCGGCATCTCGATGCTCCTCGGTGTCTTTGTCTCGGCCCTGATGTTCATCACCGGCTCAAGCCTTGCAGGCTGGCTGATCGGCTATGTCATCGATGCCCTCAGGGCAGGGAAGGCCGCAACCGTAGAAGCAAAGCGCTAGCGCCAGAACAAGGGATCGGGAGTTTCCGGTAACCATCGCTCCCTGAGAGCGAATGAAGGAGGAAAAGAAGATGAAAAAGGGACATGAGACAGTACGGATGTGGACAAGGATCGGGGCGATCGTAGGAGCGATAGGTTTCCTGGCCTTCGGAGTAGTGCCCGGATTCTACTTTGGCAGCTATGGCGCGCTCATACTCATGAGTCATCTTTTCGGATCAGTGCAGCCCACGGTGCTGGTCAGAATCGCGACCGCCGCAGGCATAATAATCGGTGTCACCTGTGTGGGGTTCATGAGCATCGTGGTGGGTTCGATATTGGGAACCGCGGTAGGCTACGCGGCACGGGCGGTAACCGCTCCTCTCAAAGAAAAGGCGCCTGCGGAAGCGGGGACTGCCTCAGCAAAGACTAAGTGAACGCGGCTGAGAAGAACTAGTTCTGAGTGACCTCCCCAACCCCTCTTTGCCACATACGCACCCCGGCAGAGAGGGGGTTTTTCTTCAGCCCACACCCCATTATCGATTCTTGTGAGCCAGGAACATGAATGCCTTCACCCGAACAGGCCCGTCTGCCCTGCAAGGGGATCGGAGCCTAAGAGGGTACAGATCTTCATGACAAATTCCCTGTCAAGTATAAGGACCCCGTCGTGGATGATCATCAGGATCATATCGAACTTCCGGATGATCCTGCCGACGTTCTTCAAACAGCCGGCGATCAGGATGATCTTCAGGTTCTCCACGTCAAGAAGCGAGAGTATCTTTTGGTACTGCTCGATACTTCTCCCGTAGATCTCGTCGATAAGGAGTATCCCGCCTTTTTTCGACAGGGAGGAGAAATCAAAGGAGAGGATTTCCTTTTCGTTCGTGATGATCTGCATGTCCTTCTTCAGGGAAGTGATGTGGCTGATATATTTATTGTATCCCTTTGGTCTCGGTTTTCCCACGTAGTCGACAGGATTGCCGATATAGTACACATTATCCCTGTCGCGAAGGGCCTCAAGGGTATTGGTGATCTTGCCTACGCCGACTTCCCCGCTGATGAGGGTATTCTTGTTCTTCCCTATTATTTCCCTGAGGTCCTGTATTATCTTCTGTCTGTTCTTCATAGCCCTCTCAGCAATCTATTTTACCACTTCTCCGCATCTTGTCCTGCCCTTTCCGGAGAGGGCAGACCTCAGAGAAGATGATCCGGAGAGGGTATGCTGAACCAACGCCTCAGGGAACCAGGACGACCTTCCCGCACCTGCCCGATTCCATGACCTCCTGATGAGCGCGGACAGCCTCTGCGAGGGGAAGTTCCCTGCCGACGACAGGCCGCAGGGCGCCGATTTCAAGGCCGGCGCCGAGTGCAGCGTGAATTCTTGCGAGCTCCTGCTCCGGGGCATTAAGAACGCTCATGGCGAGGATGCTCGCATCCCGGCTCATCGCGTCCCGGGGGTTGATCTCCACCGACCCCCTGCTGCCGATCACGACCACCCGCCCTCCCCGCGCGAGTATGCCAAGGTCCTTGCCGAGATTGACATTGGCGAGCATCTCCAGTATTACATCCACGCCTCTTCCCTCAGTCGCTGCAACGATGTGATCGAGATAGTCGACGCTTCGATGACTGAAGACATGATGGGCCCCTTCCCGCATAACACACTGCTGTCCCTGCTCACTGCCGGCAGTCCCGATGACGATCGTCCCTGCAGCCCGCGCAAGCTGGACAGCAGCCAGTCCGACCCCCCCGCTGGCACCATGCACCAGGACCGTCTCTCCGGGGAGGGCCCCCGCCTTCTGAAAAAGAGCCCGGTAGGCGGTGCTATAGGGCACACCGAGAGCAGCTCCTTGCGAAAAAGAAACCCTTGCCGGAAGGTGATGGACCTGAGACGCGGCACAAAGCGTCTTTTCTGCATAGGCGCCGCTCAGCGTCCCTGCGATATAAACCCTGTCACCGGCTTTCAGGTGATGTACTTCCGCTCCGACAGCCTCGATGACCCCTGCCCCGTCCATGCCTGGCGTGTAGGGCAGCGCAGGCCTGAACGCATAGAGACCGGATCGGATGTAGGTATCCACCGGGTTAACGCCTGCCGCATTGATACGGACGAGGACCTGTCCCGGGGCCGGCCGGGAGTCTGCGGCCTCCTCAAGCCGCATCACTTCAGGCCCGCCAAACTCATGAACGCGAATCGCCTTCATCGCTCCCTCCTTTACAGCATCTTACCACAGAGAGGAGACTTTTCCGCTTTTCTTTTTTAAAAAAAAACACCTGGGGGCGTCGCTCCCAGGCAGCCGGAAAAACAGAAAAGCAGCTATGACTGCCGGCTTCCTTACTGTTTCAGAAAACCGCAAGTCCCGCCAAAAGAAGGTTTACTGGGACTGACTTTCCTGCGGTGTCTTCTCTGTCTCTTGGGTCTTCTTGGTCTTTTTCGTCTTCTTGGTCTTCTTGGATTTCTTTTTCGTTTTCTTCTTCTTCACCTGCGTGGTGTTCCCGGAATCGCTCTTCCCTTCAATCTTCGCCGCCCCTGCATCCGTAGTCGGTTTTTCTTCTGCGAATGCAGCATACGAGAATGAAAAGAGGACTGCCATCAACAGCGACAAAACCTTTTTCATCGTCCATTCACCTCCTCTTCTCCTGGGTTTTTTCTGTAGTCGTGGGACTCCCGACATCTTTTCAATAATACTATAAAACTCTTCAGCAGTGGTATGTCGCCCCTTCTTAGGCAGCGAAATCGGCATCCGCAAAAAAGAAGAAGCCGGACGTTCTTGACATTTCGCACAGGAGCGAATATCGTATGGGTTAGGGAGCGTCTCTTATGAGATACATAATATACACACTTCTCTTTATTCTCCTTGTGCCGCTCAAATTATCTGCAGCCGAAAGCATCGGCACTTACACAGATGAAAAGGGGCGGACGGTCTACACGAACATCAAGGAACCGCGCCCTGCTTCGACCCCTCATCAGGGTTCCATGCCCACACCGCATTCAACACTCCGCCCTAAGGACGATGCATCCCCTCGTATCCCGATGCCGCGAATTCCACAACAACCGGCGACTGTGCGAAGGGCCGGCTCGATTATTGATGATATTTACGATTCACTCGCCTTATTCATTTTCATTTTTGTCATACTTCCCGGCATAGTATGGATAATCTGCTTGATCGATATACTCACGAGTGAATTCACAGGCTCCAACAAGATTAGATGGTTCTTCGTAAGTCTATTGCTCCCTTACGTGGGCCCTCTTCTCTATTATTTCATTGGTCTGAATCAAAAAAAATTGCCCGATTTCCCGAAAGAATTGCAAAGCTGAATCTTTGACTATTCCGGGAACTTTTCCGACAGGGAGCAACCTGTTGAGGCGGGAGTAAAAAGTGGAGCCGGGAAACGGACTCGAACCGTCGACCTGCTGATTACGAATCAGCTGCTCTACCAACTGAGCTATCCCGGCTTCGTAGTGATGGAGATAGTTTACACACTTTACGGGGGAAAGCTCAATACTTTACGTCCTCCCTCATCACCCCCCCAAGGGATTCCTCCGCGAGTACGCGTCTGGAATTCACTCCCTGAACTGTGGCAGAATGACTGAAGGAGGCTGAAATGAAGACATGCGCCCTGTGCAGAAGAGAGATCGAGGTCGATAAGTATTTTTCGAGGAAGGCGCTCTGCCCTCACTGCAAGGGCGACCTGCATATCTGTCTGAACTGCAGGTTCTACGCGGAAACAGCCCACAACAAATGCCTCGAACCAAAGGCCGAGTTCCAGCGGTCACGGGACAAGGCGAATTTTTGCGACTACTTCTCCTTCAGGGAGGGTAAGGGTCCGACCGCTTCCGTGAGCGAGAGGGAGGACGCGCGGAAGAAATTCGAAGACCTCTTCAGGAAATAATCACTTACCATTGCGAACACAGGAACTTTGGAGCATTCCTGCCTTCACTGAAGCACCCCGAATCAGCGGTTCACGATCAGTACCGCCGCATAGACGAGATAGAGCACTCCTCCGAGAAGCAAGGTGACCGGGGAAAGGCGTTTTCTGAAGGCTATCTGGCCCAGGACGATCAGGGTCGATGAAAGGGCGAGGACTGCCGAGAAGAGCGCCATTCCGGTGAGCTTCCAGTCCGTGAAGATCAGCCCCACCGACACAGGGAAGGTCGACTGGAACACCATCGCGCCCGTGATGTTGCCCATGGCAAGGGTATCCTTCCCTTTCCATGTCCAGGTGATGCTGTTGAATTTTTCCGGAAGCTCCGTGGCGATCGGCGCGATCATGAGGGAAAAAAGAAGGGGGTTCATCCCGAAATATACCGAGACGTGCTCGAGACTCCTGACAAATATGTGGGCTCCCGCAATCATCACCGCCAGCGCGCCTGCAATCTGAAGGAGTATCCCCGCAAGATGAGGCGTCTCCTTTACCGCGAGGCCGAGCTTCCTGAGAAAACTCCAGAGATACATGCCTCCGTGATGCTCGAGGTCTGCGCTCTCACCCCGCAAAGTGAGGTACGCATAAAGCACATATCCTGCGATGAGGAGCACCGCGATCAGGACGTCAAAAGTCCTGCCGACCAGCAGCGGCACAAAGACCGAGACCGCGTACATGGGCAGGAAAAATACGAGGTCCCTCCTTGTCGAATGAACCTCGACCCTGATCTCGAAAGGGCGCCTCTTCTTAAGGTAAGAAACCGCCGCGGTCAGGCCGACGAGGAAAAAAGCGAGTGTCGCCAGCATGAAGGGCGCGCCGAGGATCGCGCCGATGCCGATGTCGTTTGCCGCTGACCCGCCGTAAAGGAAAATGGCCACCAGCGGCAGGATCGTCTCGGGCAGTGCCGTACCGACTGCGGCAAGGATACTTCCCACGACCGCCTGGGAAAGAGAGAGTCTTTTGCCCAGCCCCTCGATTCCGTTGGTAAACGTCTCTGCGGCGGCGAGGATCATGGCAAGGCTGAAGAGAAGAAGCGCGATCTCTGTGACCATCAGGATCCCGTGAGAATTTTTTCCGTATCCGGATGGGGATCAACACCGGCAGGGATTTCTTCGATTTCGCGGTTCAGCCACAGCACTTTTGTAGGATACAGGATGGACGACGGGGGATGCAAGAGAATCTCCCCCATCAGAACCCCTTTGTGCGCAGACCTGCGGTCGCGGTGCCGATACCCCGCGACCGTTTACTTCTTCAGTGCCTTTCCTATCCGGCGCTCGATCGATTTCACCTTCTCCTCGATCCTGTTCGGCTTGCCTTTTCTGTCGTCAACCGCGATTGTGGTGATCGCCCGCTCGCCGGTCTTCATGACCGCCTCATGGCACTTTCTGACGAGCGACATCACCTCATCCCATTCGCCTTCGACCACCGTTCCCATGGGATTGACCTTATAGGGCAATCCGCTCGCGTCCACGATCTTCAGAACCCCGGCGAGCTGATCACCGAGGCTGCTCCCGGCCCCCACAGGCACGATACTGAATACCACCAGCATACCGCCTCCTTCCCGCCCCGCGAAGGGCGATGCGTCATGCGCTTCGTGTCTATAGTCAGGATATCAGAATAACGTCGCCTCGCAAGGGACCGGAACAGGGAGGGGAAAAGGGCAACCGGGCGGTCAGGACTTTCAGGACTTCACGATCGGAAGTATCAAAAAAGAGGGGGATAGAAAGCTATCCCCTTCGCCGAGTAAAAAAAAGCAATAGGATATTATTTTATCGCGTCTTTAAGCGCCTTGCCCGCCGTGAACTTCGGCGTTTTTGCAGCAGGAATGGTGATCACCGCACCGGTCCTCGGGTTACG
>DATJWU010000199.1:0-2965 GCA_035501055.1 Thermodesulfovibrionales bacterium | reverse complement strand
GTTCTTGTTGGCGGTCGGCACGGAAAAGGCTCCGAAAATCGCCCCGGGCTGATGGGCGAGGAAGGTCTGGGCCGCCGAAGTGTTGACGCTCGGGAAATATGCCGCACGGGCGATCATGATATCGGCCGCCGAAATGTCGCGATCGCGCGCGGCGATTTTCACGACACGGCTGTTCTCGGTAGCGGCTCTGAGACCCTCGGCAAGGCTCACGGGTTTTGTGACCTCATCCCCGAAACAGACGGCATAGGGGAGCATGCCGATAACCGCCGTCATTCCCAAAAAGACGAGCCAACGGGACATTCGTTTTTGCAGAGACCTTCTTGTCTGCTTTATGGTCACTTGATCGTCCCCTTCACAAATATTCCGATATACTGCCTGATCGTTTCGTCGACATCGGTGCTTCGGTACTTCTTCCGCATGAGAAATTCCTCGGCATTGAAATAGGATAGAAACATCCCGAAAAAGGCCCGCGCGCCGAGCGTCGCGTCAAACTGCCGGAGGACGCCCTCTTTCTGCAGGTCCGTGAAATAGGAGGCGAGGGTATCGCGGACCTCATCGACAAAGCCGTGGTAGATCCTGTGGATCTTTTCAGGATACCGCTGCATCTCGGAGTGCATGATCCTTATCATGTCCTTCCTCAGATTGAGCGTATCGAGGAACCTCAGTGCGATGAGCGTGAGCGCCGCTTCAAAGGACATCGTCGAGACCTCGGAGAGGAGTCCCTTCAGCGTAGGCAGAAACGAATGGGTACTGATCACCTCTTCGAAGAGCTTCTCCTTTGAAGGGAAATGCCTGAAGAGCGTCACCTCGGCGATCCCCGCCTCCCTGGCGATTTCTCTCGTCGTCGCCCCGAGATAGCCCTTCTTCGAGAAGGTCCTCAACCCTGCCTCCAGTATCCGCTCTCGTGTGCCGTTGGTTTTCATGAATGTTAGTGCTTACTTACATTAAAGAAGACCTGCGGGAGATGTCAAGGCTTTTCAACTCCCTGTCTTGCGCAGGGATGAATTATTTTTAAAAAGACTTTCTTTCGCAAATATTTTATAATAAAGACATAAATGAAGGGCATTTTCCCAGAAGACGGAGAAGGACACTGCTCATGGAACGAAACCCGCCAAGAGAATTAATCCGTCATTTCAGAATGAAGAGGACATAATGTTTGAAACTGCTGCGGCGCTGACGCCGCTCGTAATAAAAGGAAAGAAGATACGACTGCCGATCATCCAGGGAGGGATGGGCGTCGGCGTTTCGCTCTCTCCTCTCGCAAGTGCGGTTGCACGGGAAGGAGGGCTCGGTATCATTTCGAGCGCCTGCCTCGACAGACTCATGACAAAGAGGACCGGCAAGAAGCACAACACCTATGAAGGCGCCTACGAAGAAGTCTCCCTTGCGAAATCCTCTTCCGGTTTCGCCGGAATAAACATCATGGGTGCCCTCGTGAGGGACTTTAACGACTCGGTGAAAGGGTCCCTCGACGCAGGGGCTGACGCGATCATCTCCGGAGCGGGTTTGCCGCTGACCCTGCCGGCGATTCAGCCGCCGAAGGATACGGCGCTCATTCCCATTGTCTCATCCGCACGGGCCCTCGACATCATTTGCAAGAAATGGGAAAAGCTGGGCTACAGGCCGGATGCGGTTGTCCTCGAAGGACCGCTCGCAGGAGGGCATCTCGGTTTCAAGATCGACCAGATAGACGCGGACGAGCACAGGCTCGAAAACCTCTTTCCGCCGGTCAAGGACATGGCGATGAAATACGGGAACTTCCCGGTCATCGTTGCAGGCGGCATTTACACCCATGACGACATCGTCCGCTTCCTGAAGATGGGCGCGGACGGGGTCCAGATGGGCACGCGCTTTCTCGCGACCGAGGAATGCAGCGCAACCGCGGAATACAAGAGGGCCGTGCTCGAAGCCAAGGAGGAGGATATCGTCGTCGCCCACGACCCCGGTTCTCCCTGCGGCCTGCCCTTCAGGGTAATAAAACAATCTCCCATGTATCTCTCGGCCCAGCAGAAAAAAAGGCAACCGAAATGCGATAAGGGGTATGTGCTTCTCAAGGACAAGGAAGGCAAGTTCACCATCTGCCCCGCAAAGGTGAGCAATGAGCACCATTTCTGTATCTGCAACGGGCTCCTGAGCTCGGCAGGCTACAACTCTGACGTGGAGGAACCCCTTTACACCGTAGGGACGAACGCCTCCCGTGTGGACAGGATAGTTCCGGTCAAGACCCTCATGGAAGAACTCGCCGGCAAGGTCCTCACTCCCGCCTCCTGATCTTATTTCTCCTGATGCGGCATGCAACGCCGCGGAGAGGCAGGTGAGCTGAAAAGCCTTTTATAGCGATACCACCATCAACCTGCGTCGTCTTGAAGCGACTCGAACTAAAAGGGGCCGCGGTTGTATTCCGGCCCGGCATTTGACTTTTAATTTCAACATCGCATTATAAAAGGTTTTGAAGCATGCCCGCCTCGACAACCCCTCTTATTTCTCCTTGCCCTTTGCCTCGTCCCACAGGGCGTCCATCTCTTCCAGAGTCATATTTGCCAGCTGCCTGCCGGATTCAGCCGCCTTCATCTCGATATAACGGAAACGGGAAATGAATTTGCTGATTGTCTTTCTGAGGGCATCCTCGGGGTTCACGCCGACAAACCGCGAAATGTTTACAAGCACGAAAAAGATGTCTCCGAGTTCATCCTCGATCTCTCTCTGGTCGCCCTTCGCAAGGGCCGACCGGAACTCCTCCAATTCTTCACCGAGTTTTTCGATCACGTCCTCTGTCCTCTTCCAGTCGAACCCTACGCGGGAAACACGCGCCTGGATGCGATGCGCCTTCAGAAGCGACGGCAGTTCCCTGGGAATTCCTTCGAGGATCGAGTCCCTGCTTTTCCCTTCCTCCTTTTTCCTCTCCTCCCACTGCCTGAGCACTTCCTCGGAAGTCTCGTAGACCGCTTCTCCGAACACATGGGGA
>DATJWU010000198.1:0-4965 GCA_035501055.1 Thermodesulfovibrionales bacterium | reverse complement strand
AGTAACCGTCGCGGTGCTGTTCGTCTAGATAGTAGGCCTGTGTCTTTCTTATCGCGGCAGACACGCTGTCGATCAGACGCGGAGAGGGGGGAGTCGCGAAGGATTCCACTGGTTCTGCCGGGACACGGGCCGCTCCGGCTCTGAACGGCAGTCTGAAATATCCGCCGTTCCCGTTTCGAGGCAATTTAACCCGCATATTAAACAACTATCAAAATCCCCCTTTCTTGTCAAGGCAAAGGTGCAGAACAAAGCCCTGCCCGCAAAAACTCAGGCCCGCGCACCAAAAATAGTCCGAGCCCTTCATTTTAACATCTATTAAAGGTAGAACAGTTGACTCTTTTTTTTCAAGCCCAACGCGCGGCATGCAGCATCCGGAATGAAATAAGGAGAACCCTATGACGCGACTCCGGGGAAAATCATCCCGCCTGCCTCGTCCACAAATCTTCGCTGCGTCTAAGTTTTCGTCATTCTTCCCTTTTCGCCCTGCGCCCGGTCAGTTCAAGCAGGGCTGGCAGAAGAATGAGTGTGCAAAGCATAAGAAAACCCAGACAGACCGCGAGAAGCATCCCCATGCTCGCGATTCCCCGGTGAGAGGAAAAAGCGAGGCTCCCCGTGCTCACGATCATGGTCAGCGTGCTGAACAGCAGCGCACGGGCCGTACTGGTCCTCAGCACATTTCCGTCAGAGGGCGGTTCCGTCCGATGGCGAAGGATGAAGATAATGCCATTGTGCACCCCCACCCCCAGCAGAAGCGGGGCAATGATCACATTGGCAAAATTCAGGGGAACATTGAAAAGCACTGAAAACGACCCGGTGAGAACCATGGCGAGCACCATCGGTATCAGGACCAGTACCGTCCATGCCAGACTTCTCAGTTCAATAAGCAGATAGAGGGCAATCACCACCAGGGCCGACAGGGTAGCCTGCCGGAATGACGACACCACGGCCCTCCCTGACTCGAAGACGCTTACCGGCGTATCGGTGGCATCAGGCGCCACGGTGCGCACGGCGTCCACAAAACGTCTCAGGGCCTCTCTGTCCGTGATGTCTTCCTTCGGGAAGATCTGGACACGATAGCGTCCGTCCCGGGTCAGATACTGCGCCACCAGTTCTCCTGGCAAATCGGCCATTCCGAAGGCCTCCGCCTTGAGCGAGGTTTCAAGACTCCGGAGGAGGCTGGGGAGGATGGAGAGAAGCCCTTCTTCGAGCGCCGCACACGCCCTGCCACCTTTCGCAGGGTCATTCGCCAGAGGCGTAAAATGTTGAATGCTCGCATAGAGCCTCCGTGCGGACTGATCCGAGGCGGCGGGCGACACACGGAGAGATTTCTCCAGTTCCTTCTCAAAACTGTTGCACGCCCTGATCTTCTGTTCGTCGTCGAGATGATGCACCGCGATATCCTTCAGCGAGGGAGGCATAAGAAGCGCGACATCCGAAATGATCCGCAGCTTCTCCGGTTGGTCCTCAGGCACAAAATCGAAGAGAGTGATCGCCCTTTTGACTTCCTTAAGCTTTCTCAGTCTCCCGGCGGTCTCCTGCGCCTCTTCCCCGTTCTTCGCAAGGACCGACGCGGTCCACGGGGCGGCTTCCGGGTCCCTGAAAAGTTCCTTGATGGTGGTGATGGCCTCTGACTTGCGATCATGGAGATTGAGCGGGTTGTAATCAAAATACAGCCGGGGAAGCAGCAGGGCCGCGCCCGCGCCGAGCACAAGACCACCGATGCCGACCAGCAGGGAATGCCTGTAGGGGATAGTGACAAGCCCTTTCCCCGGCATCAAGGGCGGCTGGGCTCTCCTTTTGACGGGAAATAACGTCAGGAGCGCAGGGAGGATAGTCAGGTTCGCAAAGAAGCTGATGAACATGCCCGTGCCCGAGATGAGGCCCAGTTCGCCCACTCCTGCGTAGGCAGTGGGTACAAAGGCGTAGAATCCGATGGCAATAGTGATGCAACTTACCAGGAGGCTGCGGCCTACACCCTTCGCGGTAATCACAAGGCCCTCATTATTGGAACATCCGGTTTCTATGACTTCACGGTATCGCAGACAGAACTGGATGCTGTAATCAATGCCGAGGCCGACGAAGAGTACCGCAAAGGTGACCGAGATCAGGTTGAGAGGGCCGATGAAGACGACGGCAAAGCCGGTCGTCCAGATAAGCCCTGCAGTGAGCGTCGCAAGGCTCGACAACACAAGGCGGCCCGATCTCCCGAGCCCGACAAAGAGGGTGACGGCCACCAGAAGGAACGAAACAAAGGTAGCGGCGCCGACGCTGTTTCGCACCTCAATGAGGTTCTCCCGGGCGAGCACCACCTCTCCGGTGAGATGCATCTTCACACCGCTTCCTCCGGTGAATCCCATTTCTCCGGCGATCCGCCGCAGCGTATCGAGGGCGACTTCGCCGGAGGAAAGCTTCGCCCCATCGAGCACCGGCTGAAGAATGA
The DNA here is from genome assembly GCA_035501055.1 of Thermodesulfovibrionales bacterium. Taxonomy (GTDB): domain Bacteria; phylum Nitrospirota; class Thermodesulfovibrionia; order Thermodesulfovibrionales; family UBA9159; genus DATJWU01. The sequence goes on along the minus strand of DATJWU010000198.1, from coordinate 2,525 downwards.
TGAACTGGTGCCGCATCATATGCGATTGACTGTCACCGAGCATTATCCTCTGCCACGGCAGGGGATAGCTCCGGTTTTCGCGTGCCTGTTCAAAGGTGTCCGCCATCGCGTCGAAGAGGAGCGCTATTCTCTTGTCCATCGCCTCTCGTGCATCGGTGTTGACCAAGGCCTTTTCGAGCACCGATAAAAGGCCCCGCACGCTCAGGTCCTGTGAAAGCATCGCAAGGAAAGGCTGGGCGCCGGCCATATCGTCCGCAAAGGCTTCCAGTTCTTTTTGGCTCAAATACAAGAGGCCGTTCTCTTCAAAAAAAGCTCCGCCACCCGGTTCATACACGGATCTGAAAAGCCGGGGTTCCTTCCGCAGACGCTCAGCCATACGCGTTCTGGCAGACAACGCGAGTTCAGGAGCATCGGCGTCGAGGACGACGACAATGGTGCCCCGCAGCTGGGGAAAGGCCTTCAAAAAATCATCTTCAAGGCGACGGAAACGGAGCGTGTCGGAAATCATGCCGCTGGTGTCGACATTGATCCTGAAATGCCTTATCGAGTAATACAACACTCCCGCGGTGAACAGGAGTGCAATCATGAGCACCGGCAGCGCATGGCGCTGGACGGCAGACACCCACCATCCGAGAATCTGTCCTGCATAATCTTTTCGACCCGTCATCCTTTGAGTTTTCGCCTCTTTCAGCATGGATTTGGTTGATGTATTATAATATGTCCTGACTTTTTTCGTCTCCGTCCGGCTGCGGCAAGACGATTTATCCGAGGTGAAATGAGGGAGATGAAGGAAACAAGAGAGAAAGCTCACCGTTGTCGGTTCCTGATCAGCGCCGTATTGATTCTCTGTGCGGTCACGTCGCCCTTCACGGTGCGCGCGGAGAAGTCGGGGGCAGCAGAGGTCATCAGGAGCTTCAGCGCAGCGCTTCTTGACTCCATGAAGAGGGCGGATGAACTGGGGTATTCCGGCCGCTACACGCTTCTCGAACCGGTCGTGAAAGAATCTTTTGCTCTTTCGTTCATGGCGAGCCAGTCAGTGGGAAGTCATTGGAAAACACTGACGAAAGAGCAGCAGGGCACCTTCCTGAAGGTATACACCGACTGGACGATTGCGAGCTATGCAGGACGCTTTGACAGTTATTCAGGACAGCACTTCGAAGTCGTTTCCGAGTCGGAGCCCGACCGGGGTACGGTGACCGTAGTGAGCAGACTCGTGAGGGTGAATAAGGAAGGGATTGTCTTTTACTACAAACTCCGAAAGACAGAGGGAAAGTGGCGCGTGGTGGACATACAGATCTCGGGTGTCAGTCAGCTTGCCCTCACCCGATCACAGTTCGTAAATGTCCTCAAAGACAAGGGCTTCGAAGGGTTAATCTCGATGCTCAAAGGTAAGATCGAAGAGTTCTCGCAAGGGACGAACCAGTGATCGCTGCTTGTTCCACGCCTGACTTTTTCTCCCTCCGGCTGTCGGAAGCTCCTCGCCGTCTCCTGTGAACGGAGGGAATCTGCAGAGAGGGAAGAGCTGCGCCATGAAGCTTTTGGGAGCATTCCTGTTCCTGATGCTCTGTCTGCTTCCTGTCCTCACTCAGGCTGAGACACCACTCACCGCTCCGGAAGAGGATAACACCACATCGCAAGCCGCCTCCGTCGGGGCTGAAGCACCGTCCCCGGAGAAAACAGACGAGGCAACAGATGCGACCGCAGTGCAGGCGGAGGAGGAGGAAGCCGATTCGGGAAAGGTCATAGAAGAAGAGGTGATCACAGACCCTTTTGAACCGCTGAACCGCCTTTTCTTTACCTTCAACGACAGATTCTATTTCTGGGTTTTTAAGCCGGTAGCGAAAGGGTATAATGCTGTGGTTCCCGAGGTGGTGCGCGTTTCAATGCGTAACTTCTTCAACAACCTCATGATGCCCGTCCGCTTTGTAAATTCATTCCTGCAGGGGAGGGTGGAATCCGCAGGCATTGAACTCGCCCGTTTCGGAATCAATTCCACCATAGGGTTCGCAGGCCTCTTTGATATCGCAAAGCGCATGAATCTCGAAGGCCGGGAAACGGACACCGGCCTGACCCTCGGGACTTACGGGATAGGCCCGGGCCCCTACATGATCCTGCCCTTCCTCGGCCCCTCATCCCTGAGGGACACGGTGGGAAGGGTTGGAGACGGCTTCCTGACCCCCATGAATTACATCACCCCCCTTACCGATGTCTTTGCGGTGGAAGCCACGAGATACTTCAACGAAAACGCCATGCGCGTGGGAGAATATGAAGATCTTGTAGGGTCATCCATCGAGCCCTACGCCGCCCTGAGAAATGCCTATTCCCAGCACAGGAAGAGCCTTATCGGGAAATAGGATTTTCAGATGCCGCGTGAGAAGAAAAGGTTGGCTCCCGGGGAGGGATTCGAACCCCCGACAGGGTGGTTAACAGCCACCTGCTCTGCCGGCTGAGCTACCCGGGAACAGAATATTATAAATCAAACGCTCATTCCACGGCAAGGCCGCGGCGTGCAGTCTCTCCGTCTA
>DATJWU010000197.1:0-6351 GCA_035501055.1 Thermodesulfovibrionales bacterium | reverse complement strand
AGCGTCGGCGTGAGCGGGCTTGGAGAGTACTTCGACGTGGAGATGAAGGGGCCTGTGAGCGCATCCGATTTCAGGGATGACCTGAACGAAGAGCTGCCGGACGGGCTGGAGATCCATGAGGCGAGGGCGATACCACACGCCGAACCTTCCCTGGTGAGTTTCATCGCGAGGTATGAGTATGATATAGGGTGCCCAGACCCTGAGGTGATTCATGATTTCCTCGCGAGGGAGAGCGTCATCATCGAACGCACCCGGGAGGGGGGCAGGAGACAGACGGTTGATGTACGGAAGACAGTCCATGAGGCCCGGATCCTTGATGCCTCTACGGTGAGGCTTGTGGTAGCAGAGAGCGGCGAGGCGAAGGTGAGGATCGGCGAACTCCTTGAAGCGGTTTTCCGGCGGGAACCCGGAGAACTCGAAGTAACGCGTGTATCCATGCAGGGCTGGCACCACGGCTGGGTCGACCCCCTCTTCTATCGTGCATCCGAAACAGTGAGCGGAGAGACCTCTCAGACACCGATTCAGAACGAGCGAAAGGGGGCGCACGGCGGCGAGACGGTTTTGCCCCTGCGGTAACGGAAGATGGCGGACGAAATATTGATCAATGTGACGCGCGAAGAGATACGGGTCGGCCTGCTCGAGGGCGGCCAGGTCGTGGAATTCTACGTCGAACGGAAAAGAGATGTGAGCCTCGTAGGGAACATCTACAAGGGGCGGGTCGTGAAGATACTCCCGGGCATGCAATCGGCCTTCGTCGATATAGCGCTTGAAAAAGCGGCCTTTCTCTATGTCGCGGATATCATGACCGACTTGGAGGATTATGCGCCGTTCCTCGAAGAAGAGGAGAAGCAGCACTCTCTGGAACTCTTCTCGAGGAGGGGACGGCAGGACCTTCCGATCGAGGAGATTATCCAGGAAGGACAGGAAATCCTCGTGCAGGTCTCGAAGGACCCCATCGGCAGTAAGGGTGCGCGGGTTACCTCCTACGTGACGCTTCCCGGGCGCTACCTCGTCGTGATGCCGAACGTCGAGCACGTCGGCATATCGAGGAGGATATCGGATGAGGAAGAGCGCGGCCGCCTCCGGGGCATCCTCGAGACGATGAAGCCGAAGGGCTTCGGGTTTATCATCAGGACCGCAAGTGAGGGCTGCACCGAGGAGGAACTGAAGAAGGATATGGAATTCCTGCTTCTCCTCTGGGAAAACATTCAGGGGAAGCGGGACAGGGTCGTCGCACCGAACCTCCTCTACAGTGACCTCGATCTCGCCTTCAGGAGCGTCCGCGACCTTATGAGCCACGATGTGGAGAGGCTTGTGATAGACTCGGAGGACGAAGCCGACAGGGTGAAGGAATTCGTGAAGTCCTATTTCCCGAAGCTCCTCTCGAAGATAGAATTCTACGCTGACCGGGAGCCGATATTCGACGCCTTCGGCATAGAACTCGACATTTCCCGGGCCCTCGGCCGGAGGGTATGGCTCAAGTCGGGCGGGTATATCGTAATCGACCAGACCGAGGCGATGACGGTGATCGATGTGAATACCGGGAAGTTTGTCGGCAAGGAGGACCTGGAAGATACGATCCTCAAGACGAATCTCGAAGCGGTGAAAGAGATCGCGTACCAGATACGTCTGAGGAACCTCGGAGGGATCATTATCATAGACTTCATCGATATGGAGCGGATTGAGAACAGGGAGAAGGTTTTCAACGCCTTTGCCGAGGCGATGAAAAGGGACAGGGCAAAGAACACCATCCTCCACATCTCGGAACTCGGCCTTATCCAGATGACGCGGAAGAGGGTGAGGGAGAGCCTCGGCAGGACTCTCTGCGAGGCCTGTCCCTATTGTGAAGGCAAGGGATTTGTGAAATCCCCGACGACCCTTTGCTATGAGATATTCCGGAAGATCGCAAAGATCGCGCAGCATGGAGGAGAGAAGATCATTGTGACTGCGCACCCGACGGTCGCGGAGCTTCTTTCCGACGAAGAACGGTCAGGGCTTGAAGAGATCGAAAGCAAGCACGGCGTGAAGGTCATCGTAAAGGAAGACGCCAAGCTGCACCAGGAAAACTACGAAGTGATCCAGCTCTAGAATGAGATGCGCCCCCGGACTCAGGAAACTCATTGACCTTCTTTCGGAAATGGAGAGCGCGGTCATCGCATTTTCCGGGGGCACAGACAGCACGTTTCTGGTGAAGGCGGCGGTTCTTTCGGGCATGCGGGCTGCCGCCGTAACGGCGGTTTCCCCCACGATGCCCGAACATGATCTTGAAGACGCACGGACGATGGCAGGGACGATAGGCATCCCGCACATGATCATCGACAGCGCGGAACTCGGGCTTCCTGAATTTGTGAAGAACCCTGTGGACCGCTGCTTCTACTGCAAGAACGAGCTCTTCGGAAAATTAAAGGAGATCGCCCTCTCGGGAGGTTACCGGTTCGTCCTTGACGGCAGCAACCTGGACGACAGGGAAGACTGGCGGCCCGGAAGAAAGGCAGCGGCAAAGCACGGAGTGCGCAGCCCCCTTATTGAGGCAGGGATGACGAAGGAGGAGGTCAGGCGGTTCTCCCGTGAACTCGGCCTTCCCACATGGAACAAGCCCGCCTCGCCCTGTCTCTCTTCACGTTTCCCCTATGGGACGCCGATAACCGCCGAAGCGCTGCGGCAGGTGGGGGAAGCCGAGAAATTCCTTCGCTCCCTCGGCCTTGCTGAACTGAGGGTCAGACACTGTAATGAAACGGCGAGGATCGAAATAAAGGAAGAGGAGATACCGCGGATTCTCTCTCGCGACACCAGAAAGGCTATCGTAGAGAAACTGAACTCGCTGGGATACAGGTTTGTATCGCTCGACCTCGAGGGATTCAGGAGCGGAAAACTCAATGGATAGCATGACCGTCGATTTCCTCGTAATCGGCAGCGGCGTTGCCGGCCTCAGGGCAGCGATTGAACTCGCCCCCCACGGCAGCGTTCTTGTCGTCACCAAGGATCGCCCCACGGAGAGCAGCACCGAGTATGCCCAGGGAGGAATCGCGGTCGCGATGAGTGATGAGGATGAAGTCGGCATCCATTTCGAAGACACGCTCAGGGCGGGCGACGGCCTCTGCAGCGAGGAGGCGGTAAAGGTGCTTGTCGAAGAGGGCCCCGGCCGAATCACGGAACTCATCTCCTGGGGCGCCGACTTCGACAAGAAAGGGACAAAGCTCGCCTTTTCGAGAGAGGCCGCCCATTCCAAGAACCGGATCCTCCACGCCCATGGAGATTCGACCGGAAGAGAACTCGAGAGAGCGCTCCTCAGCAAGGTCAGAACCTGTCCGTCGGTAACGAAACACTCCTTTGCCTGCACGCTCGATCTCATCGTCAGAGACGGCGAATGTGTGGGCGCCCGCATCCTGAGAGAGGGAGCGGTGAATACGATCTATGCGAGGGCCACGATCCTCGCAACGGGGGGGATCGGTCAGGTCTATGCAAGGACGACGAATCCCGCGGTGGCGACAGGTGACGGGATGGCGATCGCCTTTCGCGCAGGCGCCCTCCTCGAAGACATGGAGTTCGTCCAGTTTCATCCCACGAGCCTTTACGTTGCCGGCGCTCCGCATTTTCTCCTCAGTGAGGCGATGCGCGGCGAAGGGGCGTTACTGCGAAACGTCAGGAAGGAAGCCTTTATGAAAGAGTATCATCCCATGGCGGAACTTGCGCCGAGGGACGTGGTGTCGAGGGCGATCATCTCCGAGATGGTGAAGACCGGCAGTCACCATGTTCTTCTTGACCTGACCCATCTCGAGAGCGCCTTTGTGAAGACGCGTTTCCCCAGGATCGCGGCGACCTGCAGGGCTTACGGCATCGACATCGCAGAGGATCTAATCCCCGTGTCTCCTGCTGCCCACTACATCATGGGCGGAGTAAAGACCGACCTTCAGGGAGAGACAAGCGTCCGCCGGCTCTATGCAGCGGGCGAAGTCGCGTGCACCGGCGTCCACGGAGCCAACAGGCTTGCGAGCAACAGCCTTCTTGAGGGACTTGTCTTCGGGGCCAGAGCGGGCAGGGCAGCAGCGGAGTGCGGAATGAGCAGGCTCACGGATGACGGTGGAAATGAAGCCGCCGGGTGCCAGTCGCCCGTTGCGACAGGTTCTGAGATTAGAAAGATGAGGGCTGCACTGCGGAAACTCATGTGGGAAAAGGTCGGGATCATACGATGCGCCGAGTCTCTTTCGATCGCCCGTAAAGGACTGGCTGAATGGCTGCCCCTCGCCGATGTCGTCTGCCTGACAAGGGAGGAGCAGGAACTGAAGAACATGGTGGCCGTCGCGAGCCTTATTGCCGAGGCGGCGATTGCGCGGGAGGAGAGCATCGGGGCCCACTACCGTTCGGATTTCCCCCTGCGCGGAAAAGACTGGTCCGCCCATATCACCTGCACAAAGGATTCCGGTGCAGTGCCCCTGTGCGGAAAGACGGTATCGGAGAAAAGATGAAACAAAAGATCAGCTGCAAATACGCAGCACCAAAGAACACATGGCAGAGGTTCGCCGTCTTCCTTCTTCTTTCTCTCATTCTTTTGACCTCTGCGGCCTCGGCTTCCTCAGTCGAAAATCGATTCGTCTCTCTCCTCGGAACGGAGGGCGTCCAGGTTCGTCCGCTCAGCGACTCCGATAGGGAGGTACTGAAGAGTGTCGAGACGCTGGAGGCTCTGATCGCCTATATCAGAAAGAGCATTCATGACTGGAGGCTCCAGATCAGGGGAATCCGCATCCTCGGGCAGACCGGAAGCGCTCTTGCGGCTGAGGCGCTCAGGGAAATGTTTTACGACCCCATTTTCAATTACGGCTGTCCCTCATTGAAGCTGAACCTCGTCATCGCCCTCGGCAATTTCCCGGGAAATAAACGGGTAAGCGAGACGCTTATCTCGGGAGCGCAGGACTTTGAGATCCAGGTGAAAGAGGCCTCCATTCTCTCTCTCGGGAAGAACAGAGACCGTGAGGCCGTTTCCTTTCTGCTCGAGAAACTGACTGATCAGAGTTTTACAATACGACTCGCGGCCATATCGTCTCTGGGAGAGATTGGGGATAGACGCGCGGCTGCACCGTTGCGGAAAATCGAGGAGCATGATCAGGATAGTCTGATCAGGACCGCAGCGCGCACGGCATTGGGAAAAATCAACTGATCCGGTGACGCCGGGACTGAGGTTCCTGAAAGAAACGGGATCTTCAGGGCTTCCCCCCCAACGATCTCCTTCTCTTCGGCGTCACGCGCTTTTCAGCGCGGGCGGTTCCTCTCTTTCGCCATCACGGCCTCTCTCTGCGTTCCGTATCCACCTGCTGGGTCTGGAGCCTGCGATAGTAGAAGTTCTGGCCGTAGAGCACGCTCACGGGGTTGTGTCCGGTTACCCTGTCCTTGACCACGAGGGTCGTGACCGGCGCATCTGAATGCTTGCTGAAGAGCATGTCATGTCCGACGCAGAGGCCGACGACAATGTTCATGTCCGTCCCTGCCGCGTTCAGAAGTCGTGCCTGGGCGATCGGGTTGCAGGCGGGCTCGAAGGTCCGGGGCCGCACCTTGTCTTCCTCTTCAACGCCGAGTTCGGACTTGTCCCGGCTGCCGCTCTTGCAGCAGACCGAAAGCGGCTCGAACCCCTGGGCCTTCAGGATGAGGGCGAGACGGTTTGTTTCGTCGAGCAGGCCGATGCAGGTGGCGATGCCGATCTTCCGGTATCCCATCAGTCTGGCAAAGGCGATCGTGTCTTCGATCCTGGTCCACCGTGCGTGGACCGCATCGCTGCCTGCGACATGTTCGTAGCAAAGACCCTCGACACGGGTGGCGACCCGGGCGATTTTCGCGTCCTCGCTTTCACCCTTGTAGAGTTCGAAGCTCTCGTCGATCGTGTCCCTATGCTCCCGCGAAGGGCAATGGGCCGGCTTGGCAGGCGCCCCGGCAGGGTCGGCGCTCCAGCAATTCGTCTTTCCTTCTTTCTGCCACACGGCACCGCAGAGACTGCAACTGAATTTCGTCATCTTGTCCTCCTTCAGTCGGAATTGGTAAAGGACACTTCTTTCTTCCTCCCCGATTATAACCGAGCCGCAGGTTCTGAGACTATCCTCTTTACGGCGTGTGCGAGGGTGAGGAGGGCCGCAAAGGTAGAAGGCTGAGCATCCTCGCAGACAACGCTCTTCCACTCTCGTTCTTCCTGTTTTTTGCGTTGTATCTTAACAAGGTTTCCTATAAACTATGGTCATGGTGGGGACCTAATGATTGAACTTTCATGGAAAAAAGAAACCGATAGCCAGAAACTGGCTTACAGCACCCAGCGTTCTCTGATCACTTTAGGGAGGGACGGGGTGAACGATATCGTGCTGGATGATG
>DATJWU010000196.1:0-4353 GCA_035501055.1 Thermodesulfovibrionales bacterium | reverse complement strand
TGACCGCCTGCGCGGTCCTTATGCGTCGCATTCATAGAACTCTCCATAATAAGGATTTGATGTCGTCATGGTGGTATTTTACAAAACTTGGGCCAGAGAATAAAGCCGTCCGCAACTGCCCTTTATATTGACATTTGGAGCATGGTTTTAGTATTCTAATCAGTCTAATACAAACCAAGGACGGTGGAGTAATGAGAACCCAGTTTGCCAAGAAGACCGAAGTAGAGAAGAAGTGGTATCTCGTCGACGCAAAGGATGTCGTGCTCGGCAGGATGGCCACAAAGATCGCGAACTATCTCCGTGGGAAGAACAAGCCCATCTTCACGCCGAATGTCGACACCGGTGATTTTGTCGTGGTCATCAACGCCGAAAAGGTCAAACTTACCGGCAAGAAACTCGATGACAAGATCTACTATCACCACTCGGGCTATATCGGAGGCATCAAGGCCGAGACGGCGAGGCAGCGTCTGAAACGCGAACCGGATCAGGTCATCATGGATGCGGTATGGGGAATGCTTCCAAAGGGCAGGCTCGGAAGGGCGATGCTGAAGAAGCTCAAGGTCTACCGAGGGGCCGAGCATCCGCATGCGGCGCAGAAACCTGAGGTTATGCAATAACTGTCGGTGCGGACACTGCCCGGCAAGAAGGAGTTTCAATGGCTGAGATAAAATACAACGCAACAGGAAGAAGAAAGACCTCGATCGCGAGCGTAACGCTGGCATCAGGCAACGGGCAGATCACGGTCAACCGGAAACCGGTCGACTCCTATTTCCCGAGGGAGACCCTGAGGATGATGATACGCCAGCCGCTCGAACTTACCGGAATGGTGGCTAAACTCGACGTAAAGGCCAAGGTCGTGGGCGGCGGACTTACCGGCCAGGCCGGTGCCCTGAGACATGGAATATCCCGTGCGCTCATGATTATGGACAGCGACCTGAGGCCGAGACTCAAGAAAGAGGGTTTTGTGACGAGGGACCCGAGGGAAAAAGAGAGAAAGAAGTACGGCCAGAAGGGCGCCAGGAAGAGATTCCAGTTCTCGAAGAGATAATTGTTCTCGTCTGCGGTCTCCGGTCGGCGGCGTGAGCCTGCTGTCTTCGGTGATTTTTACTGACGACTGAGAACGTAGCGTAAAGGACGGTTTTGATATGATAAAGGTCGCCGTATGCGGCGGGAGCGGCTACGCGGGCGCGGAGCTGCTCAGGATCCTCGCCTCACATCCAAAGGTCGCAGTAACGGCGGTCACGTCCGAAAGATCCTCAGGAAAAAGGGTCACCGACCTCTTCCCGCACCTCCATCAATACGCAGATATTGTCTTTGAACCCCTTGATGCGGAGAAGATCGCCTCAAGGGTGGAACTCTTCTTTATGGCCCTTCCCCACGCGACATCCCAGCAGCCCGTGGACTATCTTGTAAGGAAGAAAAAGAGGGTCATCGACCTGTCGGCTGACTTCAGGCTGAGAGACGCGAAGGTTTATGAGGAGTGGTATAAAGTACCGAATCCTTTTGCCGCGACACTGAAGAAGGCCGTGTACGGTCTTCCCGAACTTTACCGGAAAAAGATCGCAGGGGCAACGCTGATCGCAAATCCGGGGTGCTATCCCACCGGCGCGATACTCGGGCTTCTTCCTGCCCTGGAACAGAGGAGCATCGATCCCGGATCGATTGTGATAGACTCGAAGTCAGGGACCTCCGGCGCCGGCAGGCAGTCTGATGCTGTCTTCTCCTATTGTGAGGTGAACGAGGGGTTCAGGGCGTATAGCATCGCACGCCACAGACACACCCCTGAAATAGAACAGGAGCTTTCTCTCGCCGCAGGCAGGGAAATCAGGGTGAACTTCACCCCTCATCTCGTCCCTCTCGACAGGGGTATCCTGTCGACGCTCTACGCACGAATGACGAAGAAGACGGGAACAGGAGAAGTGATCGAATCCTACCGGAAACGGTATCGGAAAGAGCCCTTTGTGAGGGTCCTCGACGAAGGCAAATTCCCGAACGTGAAAAACGTGCGGGGCACGAACTACTGTGAAATCGGGATCGTGGTCAACGGAAGGACAGGGACCCTTATTGTGGTGACGGCGATCGACAATCTCGTAAAAGGCGCGTCAGGGCAGGCGGTCCATAATATGAACATCATGATGGGCTTTGAAGAGAAAACCGCGCTTACCCCGATGGCCCTCTTCCCGTAATCCGCCCAGGCCGGAGTCCAAACAGACTTTCACCGCAGAGGCCGCAGAGAAAAGGCCGCATCATGCCATATCCTGCGGCCTCTCTTCTTTCTGCGTCGATTCTCTCGCAGGGAGTTTACACAGACTCTACTGCCGCCACTTCAGGGAGTCTTTGTTTTAGGGTCGCCTCGATACCGCGCTTGAGGGTAAGTATCGACATCGGGCATGTCCCGCAGGCACCGACGAGCTTCACCTTCACGATGTTTTCCGGTGTGATATCGACGAGTTCCACATTGCCGCCGTCACGCTGCAGCGCAGGTCTGATCTGGTTGAGTGCATCTTCCACTTTCGATCTTTCGAGCATTTTTGTATCTCCTTTCGTATATTCTAAATTAACAGAATCCCGCAGGATTGTCCATGACGCAAATCATAAAGAAACATTGAAGTTGCGCAGCATTATCCGGTTTGGGAAGTCAGAGGTGGTGAGAAGTCTTGTCGTTCGCCCCGCGAGTCCGCCGTAGGAGGACGATACCTTAAAGGGTTGCCGACGGTTTCCCCAAAGCGGGATACTACTTTCCAGGAACTCCCCTGATTACCTCAACTTCGGAATCCCATCGCATGTACAAGGCTTCGAACCATGTCTGACTTCCCGTTCTCCAAAGGCAAAGAATCGAAAATGGGGGAGGCAGGCCCCCTCAGGAATTTAGAAGTCTTGCGGCGTCCTTGGCGAAGTACGTGAGGATCATGTCAGCGCCGGCACGCTTTATCGAGGTGAGAATTTCCATCATCAGTCTCTGCTCGTCGATCCATCCGAGTTGCGCGGCTGCCTTGACCAAAGAGTATTCGCCGCTCACATTGTAAGCCGCGACAGGGACGTCAAAGGAATCCCTCACATCAGAAATAATATCAAGATAGGAGAGGGCGGGCTTGACCATTACGACGTCAGCGCCCTCCTCAATGTCGAGGGCGACTTCTTTCAGTGCCTCCCGTCTGTTTGCCGGATCCATCTGGTAGGAGCGCCTGTCGCCGAACTGGGGCGTCGATTCCGCCGCTTCCCTGAAGGGGCCGTAAAAGGCAGAGGCATATTTCGCAGCATAGGACATGATGGGTATCTTCGAAAACCCTTCTTCGTCCAGGGTGAGTCTGATCGCTTCGACCCTCCCGTCCATCATGTCGGAGGGAGCAACCATATCCGCCCCTGCCCTGACATGGGAAAGGGCCTCCTTTGAGAGGAGTTCGAGGGTCGGATCATTAGACACGTCGCCTTCTTCGATAAGGCCGCAGTGGCCGTGGCTGGTGTACTCGCACATGCAGACATCGGTGATGACGTAGAGTTCCGGTATCGCATTCTTTATCGCCCTGATGGCGTTCTGGACGATCCCCTGGTCGTCGTACGCGCCGGACCCTCTTTCGTCCTTGTGCTCGGGGATACCGAAGAGGATTATGGAGGGGATGCCGAGGGAACGGATTTCCTTCGCATTCTCCGTGACAAGGTCCAGAGACTCCTGGAAGCACCCGGGCATGGAGGAAATCTCCTTTCTCACGCCCTTGCCGTATGTCACAAAGAGAGGATAAATAAAATCATCAGGGGACAGTGAGGTTTCCCTCACCATCCTCCTGATCGTCGCATTTGCTCTCAGCCTGCGGGGCCGGTGAATCGGGAACATGTCCGGAATGGCTTATCCGCAGCTGCTGCAGCCTGAGCCGCAAGACGGAGCGGCGCCGCCGGTGATCACAAAACCCTGTCTCTCTCCGTCATCGACGAAATCGATCTCCATGCCTTCGAGGTTCCGCGAAGTGTTCTGGTCCATAAAGACCCTGAGTCCGTTCTTTTCGACGACCTCGTCGCCGTCGGAAGACCTCTCGTCGAGATCCATTCCATAGGACGGACCGCAGCAACCGCCCTCTGCGGTGTAAATCCTCAATCCCCAGCTGTCTTTGCCCTCAGCCGCCAGGATCTCTTTTGCCTTTTCGGCAGCGACATCCGATATCTTCAGCATTATAGCCTCCTTGTTTAACCCCCGGAATATTCATTCTTTCTGAGGGGTGTGTTCTTCTTAGAATAAAAGAAATCCGGCGAAAAAGGCAACCCGTAGAAGCCCTGAAATGGCGTGGTATTACCTCCCTGAGCGTGTGGTATCATAGAAGCAGTGCGGGCCTGTTCCGCAGGGAGGTGGTGATTATGGTT
>DATJWU010000195.1:0-4414 GCA_035501055.1 Thermodesulfovibrionales bacterium | reverse complement strand
CTGCTACAATGATAAGAGTCACGGGGATGAGGCCCACTGGTACATGCCGGCCTGCGCAGTAACCACCAATCGTGCACCCCGCACAATCCACGATTTTGGCGGTTTCCCACAAGAGCTTTACGAGGTGAACTATCCAGCGCCCGGTAGTCCCGAACTTGCCCGGCAAGTCAAAGACATGCTTTCCCCTGTGGTGGTAGGGCTTGACGAAAGCCGCGGACTTGACCACGGAACGTGGGCGGTGCTAACCCACGTCTTTCCGAAGGCTGATATCCCCGTCGTTCAATTGAGCATCGATGAAACGCGGCCTCCAATGTTTCATTATCAAATAGGGAAGCGGCTCGCAGCTCTGAGGGAAGAAGACGTTTTGGTCGTCGGCAGCGGCAATATAGTCCACAATCTGCACGCCTATGCCTGGGGCACACACGCTGCAAAGCCCTTTGATTGGGCTGTGCGGTTTGAAAAACACGCGAAGGAGTGGTTGCTCAAGGGTGACGACACCGCGCTGATCGCGTATGAAACGTTAGGGCAAGACGCCATGCTCTCTGTCCCGACGCCGGACCACTACCTGCCCCTGCTGTATATTCTTGGGCTTCGCCGGGAGCACGAAGCGGTAAGCTTCCCGATAGAGGGAGTCGATGGCGGATCGGTCTCGATGCTTGCGGTACGAATTGGATGATCAGAGGATTAGTTTGGCTTATTGCTCCAAGTCGGCAGAAACGGAAGAGGGAGATCCTGAAATCTCCCTCCCGGTAACATATTCATGAGAGACCGGACCGGTCTCAGCAGCCCTTCGGGCTTCAGCCGCCTCCGGTAAAGAACCCGAAGAGTTTTGAAGCATCAAGCTTCATGATATTGGAGCTGCCGCATTTCGCGCATTTCCCGTCGTCTCCCTCCTCCTGCGACTGCACGCTGTGGGAGAACCCCCCGCAGGCGAGACAGAGATATTCGTTCGTTGCCATTCTTACGCCTCCTTTTCTTTCTGCAGTCTTGGTCGTGCGCCCAGTTTATAGAGGACGTTCGCCATGAGGCAGAACCCCGTAAGCCCGAGAATAATCAGGTTCACGCCGACCAGTGCGGTCAAAATCAGCCAGTAAGGGCTGTGCACCCAGGCCAGGATGGCGCTCGAAAGCGCAAAGATGCCTGCGACAAGCCATATGATCCTTTCGAGATACCAACCGTCTGTTTTCGCGAGATACATAGTTACACACCTCCTTTAATAATAGCATAGGGGTGAATGATCGCAGTCAGCAATCAATGAAAGGAACTCGATCATGACCGCTAACCACATGTCTTCAACGACCTACTTCTCACTCTTTTCTTCGTCCAGGGGACAGACCCTGTTCCTGAAAAACTCATAGTAGAGCAGGGGCACCGCGATCAGCGTCAACCCTGTTGCCGCGATAGCGCCGAACATCATGGCGATCGCAAGGCCCTGGAATATGGGGTCGAAGATCATCACAAAGGAGCCGACCACGACGGCCGCTGCGGTAAGCACGATCGGTCTGAACCGCACCGCGCCTGCCCTGATGAGCGCCTCCTTCAGCATGCCCTTCTCCCTCCACTCCATCTGGACAAAGTCGATGAGGAGGATCGAATTCCTCACGATGATGCCGGCAAGGGCGATAAAACCGATCATCGAGGTGGCGGTGAAAAAGGCGCTGAACATCCAGTGGCCGGGGAGTATGCCGACAAGCGTGAGAGGTATGGGCGCCATGATGATGAGCGGCGTGACAAAGTTCCTGAACCAGGCGACGACGAGGATATAGATGAGAATCAATACCGCGCCGAAGGCGATACCGAGGTCTCTGAAGACCTCATAGGTGATATGCCATTCCCCGTCCCATTTCATGGCGTATTTTTCTTCCAGCCACGGCTGTTCCGAAGAGTATTGCTGCAGTTCATATCCCTCGGGGAGTTTCAGCTTCTGCACCGCTTCCTTCATCTTCAGGATCGCATATACGGGGCTTTCCGCGGTCCCGGCGACATCGCCGGTGACATAGGTCACTCGTTTGAGATTCTTGTGATAGATGGTCTTGTCCTCAAGTCCTGCCGTGACCTTCACAAGGGCTGAGAGGGGGATGAGGTTCCCCGAAGACGAGGGGATTGCGATCTCCCCGAGCGCCGCGATGCCCGCTCTTGCGGCGAGGGGCGTTCTGAGGAAGAGTTCGACCGGTTCTTTATCCTTTTCGAAATGCACGAGTCCGGCGCCCATCCCGCTCAGGGCGATGCGCAGACCCTGTGATGCCGCCTCGGTAGCGATGCCGTTCAACGCGGCCTTCTCCTTATCGACTTCGAAGGTCAACTTCTTCTGGTCATCTTCAACATACCAGTCCACATCCACGACGCCTTCGGTCTTTTCGAAGATCTCCTTGATCTCTCCTGCGATCCCGATCTGTCTTTTCGTATCAGGACCGTAGATCTCCGCAACAAGGGTGCTGAGCACCGGCGGGCCGGGCGGGATTTCGGCCACTTTTATCCGTGCCCCGTACCTGTCTCCGATTTTTTTCAATCCCGGCCGCACCCTCTTTGCGAGATCATGGCTCTGGGATGTCCGTTCGTCCTTTGAGACGAAGTTTACCTGCAGGTCCGCCACATTGCTGCCCGCCCGAAGGAAATAATGTCTCACAAGGCCGTTAAAGTTATAGGGTGCGGCGGTCCCTATGTAGGCCTGATAGTCAGTGACCTCGGGAACGGATTTCAGGTATTCACCCATCTCGCGTGTCGCCGCGGCGGTCTCTTCAAGCGTCACGCCCTCGGGCATGTCGATGATCACCTGGAGTTCGCTCTTGTTGTCGAAAGGCAGCATCTTCACCGTGACCGCTTTCAGGGGCACGAGCAGCATTGCCAGTCCAAGGAGCGAAACGACGCCCGCGAGGGCGGCTATCCTCCTGCTTCTGCGGTCGATGAGGGGGCCGAGGATCTTTTCATAGAGCACGTACAGCTTTCCCTTTTCTTCCCCTTGGTCTGCGCTCCCGTGCTTCACATTCTTCAGGACCTTGTAGCTCAGCCAGGGGCTTACAATGAAGGCGACAAGGAGCGAGAAGATCATCGCTGCCGAGGCGCCCACCGGAATCGGCCTCATATAGGGACCCATGAGCCCCGAGACAAAGGCCATCGGAAGGAGCGCGGCGATGACCGTGAAGGTCGCGAGGATCGTGGGATTGCCCACCTCATCGACCGCGAGCACCGCGGTGTGAGGGTCTATCGTGCGGAGTTTGAAGTGGCGGTGGATGTTCTCGACCACGACGATCGCATCGTCGACAAGTATGCCGATCGAGAATATGAGGGCGAAGAGGGTGACCCTGTTGAGCGTGTACCCGTAGAGGTAGTTGATGAGCAGCGTCAGCGCGAGGGTCACAGGGACCGCCACGGCGACGACGATGGATTCCCTCCATCCGAGCACAAGGGCTATGAGGAGAACGACCGAGATCGTCGCGATGAGCATATGCTCGAGGAGTTCATTGGACTTCTCCTTTGCGGTATCTCCGTAATTCCTCGTGACTGTTGCCGCTACGTCCCCCGGGATAAGGGTCCCCCTGAGCGCCTCCACTTTCCTGAGGGCATCACCCGCGACGACGCTCGCATTGGCTCCTTTCTTTTTCGATACCGCGAGCGTTACCGCTTCGGACTGGCCCGAGATTGCAGTCTGAATGCCCTTCCTCCCTGCTGACGGGCCGAGGCCCATGAAGACATAGTTCGCGGGTTCCTCCGGCCCGTCGGTGAGGCCGGCTACGTCTCTCAGATATACCGGTCTGCTGTTGAAGACGCCGACTACCACTCTGCCGACCTCATCGGCACTCTTCAGGAAGCCGCCTGTCTCGACCAGGACTTCCTTGTTCGACGCGGGGAAGGCCCCCGAAGGAAGCACGAAATTTGACTTCTGCAACGCCCCCGCAATCTGGAGGGGCGACATGTTGTATGCCCTGAGCCGCGCGGGATCGAGATTGATGCGTATCTGTCGTCTCTGTCCACCGATTACCGAAATCTCCGAGACGTCCTTGTCCTTCTTTATTTCGTCGCCGAGTTCCGTCGCGATTCGCCTGAGATCGTACCCTGAATACCTTCCGTTCTTGTCCCAGAGGGTCAGGGTGAGTATCGGCACGTCATCGATAGACCTCGGTTTTACGAGTGGCTGAGAGACACCGGGTGGGATCAGGTCGTAGTGGGACATCAGCTTGTTGTAAAGTTTTACAATGCTCTCCTCCATGCCTTCGCCCACATAGAACCGCACAATGGTGAGGTTCATGCCCGGCTTGACGATCGAATAGACATATTCGACACCCTTGATCTCCCACAGGAATTTCTCCATCGGCCTTGTGACGCGCTCTTCCACTTCTTTTGCCGTGGCACCGGGATAGGTGACGATCACGTCGATCATCGGGACGACGATCTGCGGTTCTTCTTCCCTCGGGGT
>DATJWU010000194.1:0-12059 GCA_035501055.1 Thermodesulfovibrionales bacterium | reverse complement strand
GGTCCGGGGCCATGGGATTGAACAGGATCATCGACAGGGACATTGACAGAGAGAACCCGAGGACACGGCAGAGAGAAATTCCCTCGGGAAAAATCAAAGTGGGCGAGGCGGTTTCTTTTACTGTCTTCTCCCTCGCGGTTTTTATCGCCGCTGCATATAATCTCAACCCGCTCTGCCTGAAACTCTCTCCCCTTGCCGTCCTGGTCCTGATTCTGTACTCTTACACCAAGCGTTTCACCTGGATGTCGCATTTCGTCCTTGGAATCGCGATTTCCCTTGCGCCTGTCGGGGCATGGATAGCGGTCAGAGGGACCTTCGATACTGCAATACTTCCCCTCAGTCTTGCGGTGGTATTCTGGCTTGCCGGGTTCGATGTCCTTTACGCCCTTCAGGATATCGACTTCGACAGAACGCGGGGCCTCTTTTCGATTCCCGGGAGGTTCGGGGTAAAACGCGCACTCGCCCTTGCGCGGTTCTTTCACGGCGTGAGTGTGGCCCTCCTTCTTTCTTCAGGCCTTCTCTTCGGACGGGGACCTTTCTATTGGACCGGGATGGCGCTCGTGAGCGCCCTGTTTATCTACGAGCATTCCCTTGTACGCAGTGACGATCTGAGCCGGCTGGACATGGCGTTCTTTAATATGAACGGCTACATAAGCGTGACCGTGTTCGTTTTTACCCTTCTGGATTATATGCTGCGGGGGTGAAGCGGCCGGTTTCAGCCACGGGCATCACCTCAACGGCGGATTCACCACCTGCTCATCACGCAATCCATATCCTTCTATTCTCACCATCCTCCCCTCGACCCTGAGCCTGCCTTCTGCATAGAGTCGTATCGCCTCCGGGAAAATGCGATGTTCCATCCTGAGTATCCTTTCAGAGAGCGTCTCCTCGCTGTCGTCGGACGAGACCGGCACTGCCGCCTGGATAATGACCGGACCCGTATCCATGCCTTCATCCACAAAGTGCACCGTGCACCCGCTGATCTTCACGCCATACTCGACAGCCTGTCTTTGACCGTGGAGGCCGGGGAAGGAAGGCAGGAGGGCGGGATGAATATTCATGATGCGGTGAGGATAGGCGTCGATGAGGGGTTTTCTTACGATCCGCATGAAACCCGCGAGAACCACGAGTTCGACGCCTCTCGCCTTCAACTGCTCAACGACCGCGCCGAAAAAAGCATCCTTTGAAGAAAATTCCTGCGGAGAGATATGGACCGCGGCGATGGAATGTGCCTTTGCACGCTCGAGAGCGTATGCGCCTGCATTGTCGGTGATCAAAACCCTGATCTCCGCATGAAGGCTTCCGGCTTCAATCTGGTCGACGATGGCCTGGAAATTTGAGCCGCGCCCGGAAGCGAGCACGCCCAGCGCGAGTCTATCGCTCATTACAGTCTCACCTCGACGAATGCCTTTTCCCTCAGCCCCTTGATCCAGTTCTTATATTCCTCAGTGAAGCGCTTGTCAAAGAGCTTCTTTCTCGCGCTCTCCCTCGACGCCTCCGTATTGCCACCTTCCTCTTTCTCCTCAAGCTTTATGATGTGCAGCCCTATCGAGGTCCAGAAGGGTCTGCTTACCTCACCGACATTCATTGTGGCAAGGGCGTCAATGAATTCTCTGCTGAGGAGCTTTGCCTTGACGAAGCCGAGGTCCCCTCCTGTCTTCGCTGAAGAGTCGCTCGAATATTCTCCCGCGAGAAGGGCGAAATCGGCGCCCGCCTTCAGTTTCCGGTATATTTCTTCCGCCCTCTCTTCGACGACCGCTTTTTCTTCAGCCTTTTCAGGTCTCTTCAGCAGGATCTGTCTGATGTGGTACTCGGGCTCCATGTTCTTCACGACGTATTCGCTCACCTCGTTGTCCGAAATGACCACCTTGTTCTTCACCTGCTGGGTGACTATCTTCCCCAGAATGATCTGCTCGGCAAGAAGTTTCCTGTATTCCTCGAGGGTGAAGCCCTCTTTTTTCAGTGTCTCCTCAAAATCCTTATCACTCATGCCGTACTTGCCCTTTATTGTCTTTATGGCGTCTTCAAGTTCGTCCTTCCCGGCATCGATGTCAAGTTTCTTTGCGGCCTGGATCTGGAGCTTCGTATCTATCATGGTTTCAAGAAACTCACGCTCGTTGTCCCTGAATACTTTCCTCTTTTCGGCGTCGCTCAATGCCCTGAACTCGTCGCTCGCCTTGAATTCCATGGACCGGTACAGTTCGCTCCAGGTGATCACCTCTTTGTTGACGATGGCCACAATCCGGTCGAGAAGCACGGCCGCGGATGACACCACAGGGATGACGGAAAGGAACAGGAGAACCACTGCCCAGGCAACCCTTCTTTCAAAACCCATTCCTACCTCCTTCATTGATCGCGCCGGCAGCCCTGTCTTCGCATTGCACAGGGTTCTTCCTGTCGGAGATTGATCGAATATAATAATATATCGGGGCCGAGAAAAGCATCAGAGAGCGTTCGCTCTCATTGCCGGACTGTACACACTCCAGGTGTTGGGCCTGAGGGTAATCGACTGTCCCTCTTTGACGCAATGCTTTTGTACCGATAATTACAGGATTGCTTCATACGCAAAACGGCTTCGAATTCAGGCTCCCGAGCGGCACGACATAACCTTTCCCCGGAATCTCTTATGGTAGAATAGAACTATGGCCGACGGAACAGTAAAGACAAAGAAGGATACCGTCGTGGAAAGAAAGGAAGCAACCAGGGAGCCTTCGCTCTACAGGGTGTTCCTTCTGAACGACGATTATACGACAATGGATTTTGTGGTATACATTCTCGAGAGCGTCTTCCGCAAGCCTGTGGTAGAGGCGACGCAGATCATGCTCAGCGTACACAGAAAAGGCATCGGCCTCTGCGGCGCCTATACGCGTGAAATTGCCGAGACGAAGGTCGACAGTGTCCATCACCTCGCGAGGGAGCGGCAGTACCCGCTGAAATGTATCATGGAGAAGGAATGATCAACAAGGAACTCGAAATCGTCATCGAGGCGACCATACGCGACGCCGCTACGAGAGGCCATGAGTATCTCACCGTCGAACACCTGCTCTATGCCGTTCTCCATGATGAGTGGGGAATCGAGATCATTTCCCATTGCGGCGGGAACGTCGCGAAACTCACCTCTCTTGTCGAGAGCTTCTTCAGGGATACTGTGGCGGTTCATGCCGGTGGGTCCGGCATCAATCCCCACCCCGCGGTCGGATTTCAGAGGGTGCTCCAGAGGGCCCTCGGCCATGTCCACGCCGCGGAAAAGGAGGAGGCTGATGCAGGGGACATCCTTGTATCCATGTTCCAGGAGGAAGAATCCCACGCGGTCTATTTCCTCGAGTCGGAAGGAATAACGAAACTTGACATACTGAACTATATCTCTCACGGGGCCTCTCACGCTGAAGACGTGCTCCCCGATGAGAAGACCGACGAAGAGGAATCGGCCGAACCTGGCAGGGAGCTTCTGCAGCCGAGGGACCCGCTCGCCCTCTTTACGGTGAACCTCAATGAGAAGGCGGCGCGGGGGGAGATAGACCCTCTCGTAGGACGTGATCCGGAACTCTCGCGAACCGTTCAGGTCTTGTGCAGACGGCGAAAGAACAATATCGTGTTCGTGGGCGAGCCGGGGGTCGGCAAGACCGCAATCGTGGAAGGACTCGCACTGAAAATCCATCGCGGAGAGGTGCCTGACGCCATAAAGGGCTCGATAATATTCCTCCTCGATATGGGGGGAATGCTCGCAGGCACGAAGTATCGCGGAGATTTTGAGGCGCGTTTAAAGGCGACCATGAAGGGCATCGAGAACATCGCCGGAGCGATTCTTTTTATCGATGAGATCCATACCATTGTCGGCGCCGGTGCGACAAGCGGAGGATCGATGGATGCATCGAATATCCTGAAGCCGATGCTCCTGACCGGCAAGATGCGCTGTATCGGGGCGACGACCTATGAGGAACACAGGAACTATTTCGAAAAGGACCGCGCCCTTTCCCGGCGTTTCCAGAAGATAGAGGTCACGGAACCGAGCGCTGCCGAGACGCTGGATATCCTGAAGGGTCTGAAGACATACTATGAGGACTTTCACCGTGTCACCTATACGCACGGCGCCCTGAAGGCGGCTGCAGAACTTTCTGCAAAATACATCAACGACAAGTTCCTGCCCGACAAGGCGATCGATGTGATCGACGAGGCAGGCGCCCTGATGCGGCTCGCGCCTTCCCGGAAGGAGAAGCGGGTCGTCGGTGCAACGGACATCGAAAAAGTGGTCGCGAAGATAGCGCGCATACCCGCCCGGACGATCTCTTCGTCCGATACGGACAGGCTTAAGGTCCTGGAAGAGGAACTCAGGAAAGTCGTCTTCGGGCAGGATGGCGCGATTCATGCACTCGTCTCTTCGATAAAACGCTCCAGGGCAGGCCTCGGCTCTCCTGAGAGGCCGATCGGTTCGTTTCTTTTCACGGGCCCGACAGGAGTGGGAAAGACGGAGGTCTCAAAGCAGATGGCCGCGGTCCTCGGGGTGTCTTTCTCGCGCTTTGACATGAGCGAGTATATGGAAAAGCATGCCGTCGCCCGATTGATAGGGGCTCCGCCCGGTTACATAGGCTTCGATCAGGGGGGCCTTCTGACGGATGCGATCCGGAAACACCCCTACAGCGTGCTGCTCCTTGATGAGGTGGAGAAGGCCCACCCCGACATTTTCAATATTCTCCTTCAGATCATGGACTATGCCACCCTCACGGACAACAACGGGAAGAAGGCGGATTTCCGGAATGTGATCCTCGTTATGACCTCCAATGCCGGCGCGAGGGACATGAACAGGAGTGTAATCGGTTTCGGCGACAGGAGTGAAGACAGCCGTTCAAAAGGAACGGAGGCGATCAACAGGCTCTTCAATCCCGAATTCAGAAACCGCCTCGATGGGGTCATACCCTTCGGACACCTCACCCCCGAAATAATGAAGCGGGTAGTCGTCAAGTTCATCGGTGAACTCCGGAAGCAACTCGGCCAAAAGAAAGTGGAGCTCTCGTTGTCCCCCGAGGCCCTTCAGTGGCTTGCCGAAAAAGGGTACGATCCCCTTTACGGCGCAAGACCGCTGGGAAGGCTTATCCAAACCGAGATCAGCGACGCCCTTTCGGACGAAATCCTCTTCGCGAGGTTGAAGGGCGGAGGGAGGGTCTCGATCTCCCTGGAGAATGACCGGCTGACTTTCGACTATTCTGAACGGTAGTCTGTTTCTGAGGCCCCCCTTATGCCTGTGTACCAACTGACCGATGATCTCCTTTTCCCCCGCCCTGACCTGGCGGAAGAGGACGGCCTTCTCGCGGTGGGCGGCGACCTCACCGAAGAGCGCCTTCTCCTCGCCTATTCACTGGGGATCTTCCCGTGGTATTCAGAGCCCTATCCCATTCTCTGGTGGTCCCCCGACCCCCGTCTTGTCCTCCTGCCGTCGGAGCTGAGGGTAGCGAGAAGCCTGATGCAGTCTATGAAGAAGGATCTTTTTCAAGTGACAATGGACACGGCCTTCGCGGAGGTCATCATACATTGCGCCGCGGTCCCCAGAAAGAATGAAGACGGGACGTGGATTACCGCAGAAATGAATGCGGCCTATACCGCCCTGCATCATTCAGGGTTCGCACATTCCATCGAGAGCTGGCATAACGGAGAACTTGCCGGAGGACTTTACGGGGTCTCTCTTGGGGGTATTTTTTTTGGCGAGTCGATGTTCACAAGAGTGCCCAATGCGTCAAAGATTGCCTTTGTGAGACTCGTTCGCCAGTTGGCGCAGTGGGGCTTTTCCGTGGTCGATTGTCAGGTAACCACGAGTCACCTCGTGAGCCTGGGCGCACGGGAAGTGCCGAGGCGGGCGTTTCAGACAATGCTGGACCGAGCGCTTCAGTCGCCCACGAGAAGGGGAAAATGGCACTTCGATGAGTAACCCCTTATATGGTGCAGACGCCCCGGTTGGCGAGGAACTTTGTTGAGATACAGGCGGAGGGATAAAGGGCATCTGGCGGGTGAGGATGCCCCCGCTTCCGCGTTGCACATGTCCTTTTCCAAGGATACTCTGGAAGGCATAGCGGGGAGTGCCTTTGCAGAAGGCAACAGCGTGAACCTCCTCTATAAAGAGAGGGACGCGTTCACTGCGATTATCGATGCAATTGCAGGGGCCCGGAGCTTCATCTGTTTCCAGTTCTACATATTCCGCAATGATGAAACAGGAACGGAAATCGCTGATGTGCTCAGGAAAAAAGTGAGAGAGGGGATCAGCGTCTACCTTCTCTATGACCATTTCGGCTCTTTTGGGACTCCGCGAAGTTTCTGGGACGGCCTTAAAGCCGAGGGGATACAGATCCGTGCGTCACGGCCCTTTAAATGGTTGGCTCCCTTCCATTATGCTCGCAGGGATCACCGGAAACTGATCATCGTCGATGGGGAAAAAGCCTTCACGGGCGGCCTGAACATCGCAAACGAGTACCGCGGTTTTCATCTGAGGCAAAAAAGAGGCTGGAGGGACACCGGCATAATGCTCAACGGTCCGATAGCGTCAGACCTGCTCGCCCAGTTCACGAAGAGCTGGAACATCTGGGGGCGCGAACCCGCGATCTTTTCGCCTCGCTGGTTTCCTGCGGACAAGGGGGCGCTGTCAGACGGGCTGCCGGTGATCCCGATCTTCGCCTCGTCGGCGAAAGGAAGACGGAGGATGCGCAAGATTCTCTACCATAGTATTCATAGTGCGCGGGCGGCGCTCTACCTCACGACCGCCTATTTCACGCCGAGCCGGAGAATGGTCGACTCCCTCGAAGATGCGGTGCAGAGGGGTGTGGACGTAAGACTCCTTCTCCCCGGGCAGAGTGACATTCCCGCCGCATATCATGCCGGAAGGGCATTCTTTGCGAGACTCCTGAAGGCCGGTGTCAGGATATACGCCTACCAGGGTGAGGTCCTGCACGCGAAATCCTCTGTCTTCGACAGCTATTGGAGCATCGTGGGCTCGGCCAACCTCGATTTCCAGTCCCTCAGATGGAACGATGAAGGGAACGTGGGGATTCTCGATGAAGGCTTCGGACAACAAATGACCGCGGTCTTCCACGAGGACATGAACCGTTCCATAGAGATAACGCAGGAGGAGTGGGCCGGAAGGCCCCTCTGTGAAAAGGCGAAGGAGAGGTTCTTCGTGCTCTTCAGGAGGAGGCTCTAGGTCCGGGCCCTGCAAATCGCATTATGCGAGAACAAGTGAGGATTACCTTGCCCTGACATTCGGTCCGCCGCCCTTCACGGAGCGGATAAGGATCAGACCCGCAAGGAAAAAGGCAGCGACAGAAAGTATCGCCGGCCGCTGGCTGCCCGTAGTGGCGGAAATATGCCCGAAAAGGAGCGGTCCTGCCACGGCTGAAGTCTTGCCGACCATCGAATAGACCCCAAAGTATTCAGATTCGTGGTCAGGGGGAATGAATTGCGCGAAGAAGGCGCGCGTCGCGGACTGCACGGTGCCGAGGCCGAGGCCCGCAACGCAGGCGAGCACCCAGAACTCTCCCTTCGTCTGCACAAAGAATGCGGTGATCGAGACCGCTGCCCACATCATAAGGGAAGACATGACGACTTTCTTTGGTCCCCAGAAATCAACCGGTTTCGCCATGACAGAAGAACCGACAAGTGCAGTGACCTGTACGAGGAGGTAGAGACCGATCAGTTCCTTCGGCGCGAAGTGCAGAGTGGTCGCCGCAAAGATGCTCGAGAAGACGATAACAGTGTTCACCCCGTCTTCGTAGATAAGATAGGCGAGGAGAAATTTCCTCGGCTCCCTCCTTGACCAGATATCCCTGAAGGTCTTCCAGGAATACCTGAAACCCCTGAGGGCCACTTCAATAATGCCGACGGGGTTTTTCCTGTCTTTCGGCAGAAAGAGGAAGGCAGGGACCGAGAAAAGGGCGAAAAATGCAGCTGCCATGAACCATGTCCCTTCGAAAAGACCTTTGTTCACCAGAGGAACTGCAAGCACCAGGGAAAGGATCGACCCGGCGTATCCCACTGCAAACCCCCATGCCGATACCCTGCCTTGATATTCTTTGTCGGCAATCTCGGGGAGAAAGGAATTATAAAATACCAGCCCGCCCTCCATCCCTATGTTCGCGAGGGTGATGAGGAGAAATCCCTCGAAGGCCATGCCTTTCCTAAGGACCGAGAGACATGCGACCATGGCCACACAGAGAGCGGTGTAGAGAAAAAGGAGCCTCTTCCGTATCCCCCCGAGGTCTGCGATCCCCCCTATAAAGGGCGAGGTCAGAGCGATGAGCGCCATGCTGAGGGAAACCGCCCTGCCCCACCACAAATCACCAAGGCCGGCCTCATTCCCAACGATTTTTGTCGCGAAGTAGACGGGAAAGATCACCGCCGCGATGACCGCCGAGTAACTCGAATTCGCGAAATCGAAAAGGCACCAGCTGATGATCTCTCTCCGGTTCGTCAGGGCAGGC
This sequence comes from Thermodesulfovibrionales bacterium, assembly GCA_035501055.1. Lineage (GTDB taxonomy): Bacteria > Nitrospirota > Thermodesulfovibrionia > Thermodesulfovibrionales > UBA9159 > DATJWU01. The sequence goes on along the minus strand of DATJWU010000194.1, from coordinate 3,600 downwards.
ACCACAGGCAGCCCTCCTCTCTTCAGTCTCTCCCTTTAGTTCCTGAGAAAGGAGCAGCAGTAATCGGTGAGGCTCTTTACGTTCAGCTTAAAACTCGCGTTCGGCGCAACTTCGAAGGATTCCCCTCCCCCGATCGCCTTCCACTCACGTGCGCCGGGCAGGAGCACCTCGAGATCGCCGGAAAGAATCTCCATGACCTCTTTGTCGCCGGTCTTGAACTCGTACTCCCCCGGGAGCATTATCCCCAAGGTCTTCTTCGACCCGTCGGCAAAGACCACCGTCCTGCTCGTCACCCTGCCGTCAAAATAAATATTCGCTTTCTTTATGACCGTTACACTTTTGAATTCGGACATGGATGCCCCTTTCGGTTTAAGAGTATGCTGACTTGTCGCCGATGTCGTAATGGAGCGGCATGAAGACCTTCCTGACGGTAAAAAAGAGAAGCAGCGCCGCAATCAGAGCGCTTCCGCAAAGAATTCCCCTCAACGTCATCACGCCCGCGGAAAGAAGCACAAGATAGGCGGGCATGATCAGGGTCAGGAGGTATCCTTCCGCGAGCCGGAAGCAAAAGGCTTCTTTCGCGGTGACAAAACCGAGACAGCCCGAGAGGGGAAGCAGGAGGAGAGGGCCGAAAGACCTGTGGAAGAGCACTGCCGAGGGGTCGCCTTTTCCCAGAATAAAGAGCACCATGAGCGCAACGACGGATACATAATACAGTTGTTTCAGCGCCCTGTGGAACTTGCTCACATAGAGGTGGATGAAAAAAACGCTCATCCCCACCGAAATATAGAGGGCGACGAGCACGGCGTTGACCCTCAGGGAAAGGTCTCCGAGGGTGCGATAGGTTTCCGCATGGTAGAACATAAAGGCAATGATCGCAGTGATGAACGAGGACAGGACGATGCCCGACCTGTAAAGGATCACGGAAATCTTGTCTTCCTTTGTGAGAGGCTGGAAGAATGTCTCCTCACCCATAATCGTATATTAACAGATCAGCCCTGTCTACCTCTACAGGAATATCAGTGGCCCCCGCGACGTTGACATCATGGCAGAGGGTTGATAGAATTTTGCATATGTCCCGCTACGATGCCTCGTCCGCAGACTGTTTTGTCTTAACTTATAGGGAAGGCATGTTTCAGGCCGTGGGCCATGATCTGAAGATCAGGGTCACCGCCTTTACGATCGACATCGATGAGGGGACAGGACAGATTATTGCGTGGTTCGATCCGCGGTCGCTCCGCGCGGAGTGCGCCGTGCGCAGCGGCGTCGACAGGAACGACCTGCTGAGCGAAAAGGACAAGGAAGAAATCAATCACCACATTATTCGCGACGTGCTCGAAGCGCACCGCTACAATGACATCAGCTTCACCTCCCGCTCCATCACGGAAGAGGGTGATAGCGTGCGCCTCACCGGCGACCTTCTCCTCCACGGGAAAACGAAGGAGATCACCGTTATTTCGCATCGAGTCGGTGCACAGCGGGTTGCGGAAGCGACGGTATCCCAGCCGGATTTCGGTATCAGACCCTTCAGCGCCTTCTTCGGCATGCTGAAAATAAGGCCGTCGGTTTTTATACGCGTGATAATCGCACCCTAGGAACACCTGACATAATAGAATCAGAAGGAGTATCCTCATGACACAAAAGAACAGGAGTCGTTCAAAGGTCATTCACCCCGTCTGGAATCTCGCACCCCTTTTTTCAGGAGACGACGATCCGCGCATAGAGAGGAACCGGGAGGCCGTTGAGCAGAAGAGCTATGGATTTATCAATAAATGGAAGAGCCGCAGGGATTATCTCGAAAACCCCGCCGTTCTTCGGAGGGCACTCGACGAATACGAGTCCTGGAGCCGACACTATGGCAGTGACGGGGACGAAGGATACTATTTCATGCTCAGGAGCCAGCAGAACATGAACGACCCCGCCCTCAAGGCAAAGGTCAACAAGGCAGACAATTTCAGCCGGAAGATTCAGAACGACATCCAGTTTTTTCACCTGCGGATCAGCAAGATTCCGAAAAACAGGCAGAAGAGATTCCTCGACTACTGCGGTCTGAAGGCCTATCACCATTTCCTGGAGCGGCTTTTTGCTGAGTCGCGATACCTGCTCAGCGAACCTGAAGAAAGGATCCTCAATCTCAAGACCTCGACCTCCCATTCCCTTTGGGTGAGGATGACCGCGGGGTTCCTCGCGAAGGAGGAGGGAGAAATCGGGACCGGTGACGGCAGAAAGGAAATCAGGAACTTCTCGGAAATCCTCAGCCTGATGAACAGCATGAACAAGAGGACAAGGGATTCCGCAGGGAAGGCCTTCAATGATATCATGCGCAGGCATGTAGAAGTCGCAGAGGCCGAGCTGAACGCGATCCTCGCCAATAAGAAGACCGACGACGACCTCCGCAGCATGGAACGGCCCGACCTCGGCAGGCATATCAGTGATGACATGGAAAGCGGGATCGTCGACACGCTTCTGAAGACCGTCTCCGACAGATTCTCGATCTCTTCCCGGTACTACACCCTCAAGGCGCGGCTGATGGGAGTGAAGAAACTAAAATATCATGAGCGAAATGTGGAATACGGTGAAGCCTCGGGGTATTACTCCTTCGGAAAATCCGCCGCACTGATCGGCAAGGTCATGCGGAGCCTCGACAGTGACTTTGCCTCTATCCTCAGCGGTTTTCTGAACAATGGACAGATCGACGTCTCTCCCCGCAAAGGAAAGGCGAGCGGGGCCTTCTGCGCCCATCACCTCCTCTCCCAGCCGACCTATATCCTTCTGAACCATACGGGTACGCTCAACGACGTCCTGACCTTTGCCCACGAACTCGGCCACGGCATCAACAATGAGCTGATGCGGCAAAGACAGAACGCCCTCAACTTCGACGCCCCTCTTTCTACCGCCGAGGTTGCGAGCACCTTCATGGAGGATTTCGTGCTGAGAGAACTCCTCGGGAAGGCCGATGAGAAGGCGCGGCTGGCGTTGATGATGAACAAGCTCAATGACGATGTCTCGACCATCTTCAGACAAGTGGCCTGCTATCGTTTTGAGCAAGACCTCCACAGAACTTTTCGCGAGAAGGGACACCTCGCGAAGGAAGACATCGCGAGCCTTTTCCGGAGACATATGGAAAACTACATGGGACCCTCCGTAGAACAATCGCCGGGTTCGGAAAACTGGTGGGTCTACTGGGGGCATATCCGGCACTTCTTCTATGTCTATTCCTATGCAAGCGGCCTCCTGATCTCAAAGTCGCTCCAGAAGTCGGTGAAGGAAGACCCTGCCTTTATCATGAAGGTGAAGGAGTTCCTTTCCGCAGGGCTGTCGGATTCACCACGAAACATTTTCAAAGGCCTTGGGATCGAGATCGCCGACAGGAGCTTCTGGGATAAGGGGCTGGATGAAGTCGACAACCTGCTTCAGGAAACCACCGCACTGGCCCGGAAACTCGGAAAGCTTTAGTCCACCCCCTTCTTCAGAGTCTTATGCCCGGCCATCCTTCGATCGGGTCGGTAGAGCGGACGCTGTGCATCCCTGCCTCGGCAAATCTCCGGAACGCAGCGTCAGCATGATCTGTGTAGTCTATGACGTCGGGGATCACCACTG
>DATJWU010000193.1:0-3530 GCA_035501055.1 Thermodesulfovibrionales bacterium | reverse complement strand
AGCCTCTTGAGGAGCTTGACCAATTCTATCTGATACTTTATGTCCAGATTTGCAAGCGGCTCGTCGAGAAGGAGTAACCCCGCTCCCTGCAGAAGGGTCATCGCGATTAAAGCCCGTCTTCTTTCGCCGCCGCTCAGATCGGAAAGATGGTAATCTCCCCGGTTACCCAGGCCGACCATATCGAGCGCATCGTCGATGCCGAGCAAAGGAGGGATATCATAGGGATAAAGCCCCATACCGACAAGTTCCCTGATCGTAAAGGGGATGCTGAGATCGAGCGTCTGGGGAAGATAGTTGATAAGTTTCGCCCGGTCCCGGTCTTTGTAAGAACGAAAGGGTTTTCCCCAGAGCATGAGTTCGCCGGACTGAGGCCTGAGTATACCGCTGCCGAGCTTGAGGATTGTCGATTTGCCGGAGCCGTTTGCGCCGAGAAGGCCGATGAATTCTCCTTCTCCGATTGTAAGCGACAGGGTCTCAATAAAATCGGCGTCTCTCTCATAAGAGAAGCATACTCCCTTCGCTTCGAGTATCACGGGCTTAGCGGGCAAGGACATTCTTCCTCCTGAGCAGGTAAAGAAAATAGGGCGCTCCGATTATCGCAGTGACCACACCGGCCGGCAGCTCCATCGGAGGCATGACCGTCCGGCTGATCATGTCCGCGATACAGAGGAGCGCCCCGCCGCCAAAAGCAGCCGCAGGGACGAGCAGCCGGCTGTCGGAGCCGACAAAACTCCTCACGATATGAGGGACGAGCAGTCCGATAAATCCGATCATGCCGCCAAGAGAGACGGAAGTGGCAGTCATGAGGGCGACCGAGACGAAGAGCAGGACCCTCTCGCGGTGCGGCGCAAAGCCCAGGCTGTGTGCAAATTCATCGCCGAGGATCAGCGCATTCAAAGCTTTTGCGCGCATAGTCGCGACCAGGACCCCGGTGGTAATCAGGAAACAGCCATAAGGTATCTTTGACCAATCCGACATTGAGAGATCTCCGAAGATCCAGAGCATTGCCTTTCTCAGCCCGTCATCGCTGGAAAGACTCATGAGAAGCATGAGAAGCGCAGAAAAAAGGAAACTGAGACCAACCCCGGCAAGGAGGAGCCTCTCCGGCCAGAGACCTCCTCTTTTCCAGCCTATTATTCCGACCATGCCGCCGGTCATAACCGCGCCGGTAAAGGAAAGTACAGGGACTGTGAAAGTGCCGAGAAAAGAAAAACCCCCAAGTATGCCGAATGCGGCTGCCAGGGACGCGCCGCTCGAGATACCAAGGACGTACGGGTCGGCGAGTGGATTCCTGAGCATCCCCTGGAGGACCGCGCCAGACGCACCGAGCGCCATGCCCATGAGCACTGCAACAATGCTCCTCGGCACCCGAATGGAAAAAAGAATCTCTTTCGAGGTTTCATCCAAGGTAAAGGGGTTTATAATATGCGGGCCGACGACAACGGAGAAACAGAAGATAATTACCGCCAGGAATACAATGACTGCCATCCTCGACTTCATCGTTCCTCCATGTATCGCGCCAGTTCCTCGACTCCCGTTACTGTCCTGGGGCCGAGCCTGTAGAGGTAATCTCCGACGTAATAAACCTTTTTGTTCCTCACCGCCGGGACCTTATTCAGCCTTTCAAGAAGCCCCTGCGAGACTTTTTCCATTCCAGACCCTTTGCCGATGAATATGATGTCCGGAGATCTTCTGACGATTTCTTCTATCGAAAACTTTGGGTAAGTGATCTTTGTTTCATCTGCGATGTTTTGTCCGCCGAGGATAGTGATTACGTCATCCGCGATACTGCCGGGACCGGCGACGATCAGGGGTTCCGGCCAAACAATAAACAGGACCTTCTTCTTTTTTGTGGCGCCTCCTTGAACACTCGTCGTCCTGATGCCGGCCCCGATATGCTCCGCCAGTGCCTCCGCTCTTTCTTTTTGTCCAAGGGCGGCTCCAAGGTCCCTGATGCCCTGGGGCAGTTCGGAAATCCGCTTCGCCCTGAACACATAAGTTCTTATCTTGAGGGAATGGAGCCTCTCTTCGAATTCCTTCCGGTTACCATCAATCGTCATAATGACGATATCGGGTTTCAAAGAGACCACTGCCTCTATCGAAGGGTTCTTCATGCCACCGACCATCGGCTTCTTTTTCGCCTCCGCAGGATAATCAGAGAAACTGGCGACCCCCACGATGTTGTCGCCCAGCCCCAGGGCGAAAAGGATCTCGGTCATGCTCGGCGCAAGCGAAATGATCCGCCCTGGACTTTCAGCCTGAACATTTGTGCACAGGAAAGAGTGAAGAGTAAAAAATAAAAAAAACAGAACAATATAGTGCTTCATCTGTCCCTCAAATTAAATCACACCTAGAACTTCCGCTAATGTGGCAGATCCTTTCTGAAACCGTTCTGCTTACCCAACGCCTCGATTACCGCCTCATAAACGGCCTTCCCGATCAGTTCACCAATCCGGTTGTGCCCCCCGGTGTAGGTGACCTTCGGTCCTGTAGTGCCGGTGGCGATTATGATACTGTCTGTGCCGGTTCCGGTTGCCTGGGCACCTTTGGTGTAGCTGCTCGGTATCCGCAAATCCTCAAACGCTGCCGTCTTCGCCTCGGTTACGGTAATCAGCGCTCTGGCCATAGCCCCATCGGTAAGCCGGGCATTGGTGAGGATAAGAATATTTACCGTCCCCTTCGGCTCATCTCCCTCAATGTATGTTCCTTCGTCGACACCTGTCCGCTGGGCGTTGGTTTTCGCGCCTGCGGTAACCAGGGCAGTGACAACGAATGGCTTGAATATTTTACTGACGACAGCAAGGTTATCCATGTCAGCAGCCGTCGACATCTGGGCCACATCTTCCCTCTTCACGCCGAGGTTATCGGCAATCTTTTCCTGGATTTTCCTGACATAGACATTGCCGCCGAGTTCGTGTCTCGTCTGCATCTCCGCATGCAACTTCATCCAAAGTTCCGGCTGGGCCGCGTGATTAATGGCCGCCTGTGCATCAGCAAACCCGTCGGTTGTTGAAAGAGTACGTCTCTTTTCGGGAAACCGGACAATCAGGGTTTTTTCCCACAAACCATCCCGCACGCCTTTGGCAACAGAAGCGGTTACATTAAGCTCCTGTGGCAGCGGGATGCCACCCGCAAGCACCAGAGAGGGAAAGAGCAGGAGAGCACCTAACATCCACACGGAATATTTCTTCCGCCACGAGGAACGAGTATTTCTGTGAGAAGTTCTTCCGGAAGTCCTTAATGTCGATTCCTGCAGTCCATTCACACTTGGCATTTTGCCTCCTTTTTCTCTATCAGTCTTGAGGCAAAAAAAAACCTCAAGGCCTGTATTTTGCCTTGAGGATTGCACCCTGATTCACTTCATCCTCTTTCCTTCCCGCCACGGTAAGGTTCCGTAGAGCAGTGATATGTTACAGAGTAAAAAGAGGATTCATTTTGGCGTTGCCGCAATGATCTTCCGTCACCAGTAACGTACCACTATGTTCACAGGCAGGTCTTCTGGCTTCCGGTTCATTCTACTTGCCGGCCTT
>DATJWU010000192.1:0-4411 GCA_035501055.1 Thermodesulfovibrionales bacterium | reverse complement strand
GTGTTCCCCGATTACGCTCGGGGGAATTGGTCGGAGGGCCTGACCGCCTATCTCTCGGACTATCTGATGAAAGAGCAGCAGGGCAGCGGCGCTGAATACCGTGAGACAACGCTCCAGAAGTATACGGACTATGTGTCGAAGGAAAAGGACTTCCCCCTGACAGAATTTCACTCGCGCCACGGCTCCTCTTCAGAGGCGGTAGGATATGGCAAGGCCCTCATGTTCTTCCACATGCTGCGGCAGGACCTGGGAGACGGGGTTTTCGTGCAGGCGCTTCAGGATTTTTACCGCGCCAACAAGTTCAGGCTTGCCTCATTCGAGGATCTTCAAAAGAGCTTTTCGCGCGTATCGGGCCGGGACATGAGCAGAGACTTCGCCCAGTGGGTGGCAAGACCGGGAGCACCGAGACTCCGGGTAACAGGCGCAGCCGCAAAAGAGGAAAGGGGCGGTTGGGTCCTCTCCGCGCAGATCGAGCAGGTTCAGCCCGGCGAGCCCTACCTCTTAAACGTTCCTGTAGCGGTGACGATGGAGGGACAGGGAAAAGCGTATCAGACGAGGGTGACGATGAACAGAGGCCGCATCGAAATGAAACTTCGCCTTCCTCAACGCCCCCTTCGCCTTGATGTGGACCCGGAGTTTGACCTTTTCCGGCGGCTCGACAGTGACGAAGTGCCTCCCGCGTTCTCACAGGTCCTCGGGGCCGGGAAGATGCTCATCCTCCTGCCTTCGGCAGCGGGAAAGGGCCTGCTCGCTGCCTATCGGACATTTGCGAAGGGATTGAGCGAATCTGGTCCCGACAACGTCGAGATACTGCAGGACTCAGAGGTGAAGGACCTCCCCGCTGACCGCGCGATCACCATCCTGGGATGGGAGAACCGCTTTTTCAATGCAGCCGGGAAAGCGCTTTCCCTGTACGAGGCGGTGCTCGATCCCAAAGCGGTGCGCATCGGGAATACCGAACTCCCAGGGAAGAACCACTCCTTCGTCTTCGCCGCGCGGAATCCACGGAGCAGGAGAATGCCCCTCATGCTGGTCGCATGCGCGTCTGCGGAGCCCCTGCCGGGTCTCGCGAGAAAGCTGCCCCATTACCACAAATACAGTTATCTGGCATTCGAAGGGAGCGAGCCCGTGAACGTACTCAAAGGCCGCTGGCGTGTTCCCGATTCGCCGATGACCCTCCTCGTGGCTGATGACAGAGGCGGATTCTCGAGGGCCGCGATGGGCAGACTCGCCCCTCGTGCACCGCTCGCAACGCTCCCATAGCGATCAGCCCTTGGGGTTGTTCGAGTGAGGCAGGCATAGGTCAAAGCCTTGTACATACGATGAGATTCCAAAATGAGTCATCGAACGCATTGTGCGGGAAGTCGTACGCCGCATTGAGGTCATCGAGGTGGTCGTCAGATTTTTCTAAGGTATCGCGATCCAAGGCTTCTCACTACGCCTGCCTCACTCGGCTCTGACAGTTTGAACATGCCACAGAGAATATTCATTCATCACCACGGCGCTCTCGGCGACCTTCTCCTCTCTCTTCCTGCGATCAATGGGGTGCGGAAGCCCGATGACCTCATCCATCTTGCGGGACGTTTCGATATCGTGGAGTTTCTGAAAAAGACAGGATACATCCACGAAGGCAGAGATGCTGACAGCGCCTTCTTCCTTCCCCTCTTCATGGAGGAGAGTGTACACCCTCTTGATGAATTCCTCCACGGCTTCGACAGAATAATACTCTTCTCCGCCGACAGATCTTCGCCTCTCGCCCGGAATCTCCTGCGTGTCGACCCGCGCACCGAGATCATCCTCACCCTCCCTCCTGACGGGTCGCGCATGCATGTATCCGATTTCCGTACACATCAGATCGGATTCGCTGGCCTTCAGGGACCGCACACGAATACAGCGCTGCCGGGACTCACGATTCCGGCCTTCTCCCGACGCGACGCAGAAGAGATGCTCGCCCGCGAGGGCTTTGATTTCACCTCACCCCTCGTGGCAGTACATCCAGGGAGCGGTGGAAGGCGAAAATGCTGGCCCCTCGAAAACTACTTCGCGCTTATCGAAACATTACTGACAAAGCATGGACCGTTTTTCCTGATCTTCTCCGGGCCGGCAGAGGGCGCTGAGATCAGGCGGAAGGTAGAGGCCTTTGTCAGTGGGAAAAAAATGATGCTCCATGTCTGTGACAAAGATCTCATCACTGTCGCGGCCCTGCTCAGCCTCTCGACCGTGTATGTGGGAAATGACTCGGGTATCAGCCATCTTGCCGCTGCGGTAAACGGGAACGTGATCGTCCTCTTCGGCCCCACCGATCCTGTGCTCTGGAGGCCCCTGGGTGACAGGGTACAGGTTATTTCTTCGGCGTCGCACGACGCGTCCGTCTCGTCAATCAGCACGAAAGAGGTATACGAAGGAATAGCGCCCTTTCTGTCCCCCCGACGAGAAGTGGCACCGGATGTCGGCATCAAAGGCCGTTGAAGGTATGCTTGTCGTCGCTTATGAGATTCAAATGACTTTTTTCGCTGTAGTATAATTGCTGAGAGAGACCTGAGATGGACAGAGAGAAGCTGATCGCCGGGATAAAGACCAACTGCGACATATCGGATGCGCAGTTCTGGGGAAGCTATTCGATATGCGGTCTGCTTATGCGTCTCAGGGAGTTGTTCAGAAGCGAACACTCTCTGGCACCGTGGGAAGCGATACCCCAGGGCGAAATCGCGGAGTGGATAGGTCGCCGCGAAAAACAATGGGAGGCCCTCGCGGAGGAAACCCTGAAGCAGGTCGAAATTGACGGGACCCTCTATGATCCCTTCGATGTCGACGGCGCAAACGCCGCACTCGCGCCCTATGGCCTTTATTACGGTGCAGGCTATGGCATCTTCAACAAGCCGGCCTTTTTCCTCGCGCTCCTGAAGGGCGTCGAAGAATTGTATGACTACCGGATCCATCACACGGGGAAGGAGTTCTGCAGGGACATCTCCGCACCACTCGCAATGCTCCAGGGCAGATGCGTCGTGCTCAGGCACGAACAGGTTTCGGTGTTGCTCTGGGAAAAGTTCCTCGAACTGAAGGGGAAACGCTTCGGAGGTCTTCTCGATGCGGCCTTTGCCTCTTACGGCATCACAAAGGAATCTCCCTTCTCACAGGAGCTCGATGCGAAGATGAGGACCGTGTCTGAGGACATTGCCGGCCTTTTTCTCTTCCACGAAATCGGAGAGGCCTATGAGGATGACCATTCGGAAAAGTGGCTCTCCATTCTGGGGAATGCCGGGGACAAATGGACTGAACTCTATCTGAGGGGAATCAAGGACCTTCTTGCCGATACGTCGGATATGGGATCTCTGAAATCGATCGTCGACATGAGAAGAAAGCCTCTCCTCTCTTTTTACATGGCCCTTCTTTCCGGCACAAGAAGAGAACTCTTTCCGGAGATGATCGAGGCCTTCCGGGCTTTTTCCGATTGTGGCGACTGGTCCCTCATCGAAGAAGCACGGACAAGAGGCTATGGAAAGGCGCACACCATGAGAGCCTCCATCCTTTCCCTCGATGAAAATAATGCTCCGGCGATCAGGAGATATCTCGAAGCGGCCAGGGAAAACGGATGGCAGCCGTCTCTCTGAAACAGATTCGCTGCCCGCGACCGCTCCGGCCGGAGCCCCCCAGATGCCAGACGCGTCGCCTTCAGGTTTTTTTGATATGATTGAATTATGATCGTTGTCGAAACATACAGGGGAACCGCGGTCACGGACCACCGCGTCGAGATCGTCGAGAGAAAGGGCACCGGCCATCCCGACTTCATCTGCGATTCGATCATGGAAGCGATTTCGGTTGCACTCAGCAATGAGTATATGAAGACCTTCGGCGCGGTCCTCCATCATAACATCGACAAGGGTCTTCTTGCCGCAGGAAAGACGGTCAAAACTCCCGGCGGCGGCAGGATGGTCAGGCCCATGGACCTCATCATCGGCGACAGGGCGACCTTTGCTGCAGGGGGGAAGAAAGTCCCGGTAAAAGAGATAGCGGTTGCGGCTTCAAAAGACTGGATCAGGAAAAATCTCCGTTTTGTCGATCCTGAAAAGCACCTCAGATACAGGGTCATCCTCGCCCCTGGTTCTGAGGAGCTCACCGATATATTCAGAAGACCGGGAGCGGTGAGGCCTGCGAATGACACGTCGGCGGCCGTTGGCTATTATCCCTTGAGCCCCACCGAAACCGCGGTGCTTGAACTCGAACGATACCTGAATTCGAAAGGCTTTAAGGCCGCCCATCCCGAAACCGGGGAGGACGTCAAGGTGATGGGTCTGAGAAGGAAACAGACACTCGATCTCACTGTCGCGATGCCTCTCCTCTCGCGATACGTAAGGTCAGAGAAAGACTATTTCAGGAAGAAGGACGCCCTCGTAAAGAGCATGACCGCCTT
>DATJWU010000191.1:0-5253 GCA_035501055.1 Thermodesulfovibrionales bacterium | reverse complement strand
CTCGCGAAAGATGGACAGAGCGGTGAGGGTGAAGGTCTTTTCCCAGTACGGGAATCTTATTGAAGAGTTTTCCCCTGCGAATATCGACGGGGCATTCTTCGGAAGTTTTCCCTATGTGCTCGCCCATGCGAAATTCGGGGTGGAGCCCCTTGCGAGACCGCGCAGCCTCGACGGCACCTCTACCTATTGCGGTTTGATTTTCGTGAGGAAAGACAGCGGGATCAGGACGATCAGGGATATGCAAGGCAAACGGTTCGCCTTTGTGGACAAGGCGACAATGGCGGGGTATCTCTTTCCTCTCGAGTACTTCAAGAAGCAGGGGATCAGGAATTACAGGGCATACTTCAGAGAGGTGTACTTCACCGGGACCCATGAAGACGCGATTTACGATGTCCTGAATCGAAAGACGGAAGTAGGGAGCGCGAAGAATACTGTATACGAGAGATTGGCTCGGGAGGACAGGAGAATAGGAAATGAACTTATAATCCTTGAACGGTCTCCCGAGGTCCCCGAGAACGTGCTCGCAGTGAGGAAAGACCTCCAGCCCGCGGTCAAAGCGAAACTCAGGGAGGTGCTCCTGAACATGGAGAACGACGAAGAGGGCCGGAAGGTCCTGAAAGCCTTCGGCGCCCTTGGATTCATCGAGGCGAAAGACGAAGAATACGGATCCGTGGTCAGCTATGCGAAACACCTCGGTCTTAAGCTTGCCACCTATGATTACATGAATACGCCATGAGGAAGAGAATCATATTAATAGCGGTCATTTCGGCCACGGTTTTCTTTCTGGCAGGCGTGTACATGATCACGAGCGTCGAGACGACGGTGTCAGAGCTTAACAGGCTCATAAAACTCCATCAGGTCGAAATTCTGAGGAACCACCTGTTGATACGGCTGAGTACGGTGCAGGGCGACCTGGAACTTGTCGGTACGGGACGGGCCCGGCCACTCGATATCATCGTGTCGGATGTCGTCAAGGTGGGGGAAGAATTTGACCGGTGTTTCTCCTGTCATCACGAGGAGAAGGTGCTGTCGAACCTGGTTGATCTGAAAAACCATTTCGGCCGTTACAAGGACGGGCTGAGCAAACTCCTGACGATACGGGCTAATGCCCCAAGGCTGAGGACCGAAACGGACGCCGCCCTCAAAACCGGGGAAAATCTGCTCGCGGAAGTCAATACCATGATCAATTTTACCGGTGAGAGACTTACCCAGAGGACCCAGTCTGTCCTCAACGAGATCGCGAAGACAAAAGGCATCCTCTTCGTCCTCATCGCGACCGGTCCTCTCATCGTGACGATATCGACCCTTGTGTTTGTCCGGGGAGTCAGCAACCCGCTCAATGCGCTCCTGAACGCGACAAGAACATTAAAGGGAGGCGACCTGGACTACCGTGTCGAGGGATTGAAGGATGAATTCGGAGAGGTGGCGGAATCCTTTAATGAAATGGCAAATTCGCTCAGGGAGCAGATGCTGCGGGTGGAGGAGAGTGAAAAACGCTACCGGATGCTCTTTGAAAGGGCGGGTGATGCCATTTTCCTTCTCGACGGAGATGAGAAGGGCGGACTGCGGATCCTGTCTGCCAATGAAGCGGCGGCGAACATGCACGGTTACACGGTCGATGAATTGCTGACAATGAAAATGTCCGACATCCTTTCCACTGATCCCGCGAACGGGAGTTCTTCGCTGATACAGAGGATTTTGAACGGAGAGTGGGTCAATGCGGAGGTTACCCATCACAAGAAAGACGGAACGGTCTTCCCTGTCGAGATGGGGGCAGGGCTGCTTGATCTCGGGAACCAGAAATACGTCCTCGCCTTTGACAGGGATGTTTCGGAGCGGAAGACGACCGAGGAGAGTCTGCAAAGGGCGGAACAGCTGAAAGTGGCGGGTTCCCTCGCCGCGGGGCTTACCCACGAGCTCAAGAATTATCTTGCCGGCATCAAGGTGTCCGCCGAGGTGCTGCTCGATGAACTGGTGCTGTCAGAAGACCACCAGACGGTCCTCCGCAACATGGTCACCGAGATACGCCAGATGGAACTCCTCATGAAGGAGCTTCTCAATTTTGCCCGTCCTTCGGTGCCCCAGCTTGTCCCCGTGACCGTCAATGCCATCCTCGATTCCGCGATGGCCTTCTCCCTGAAAAATGTATGCGGCCCGTCGCGCGCAATGAATTCGGTGACTATCATAAAGGCGTTCGGCACCAATCTGCCAAGAACAATGGCTGATCCCATGAAACTGCAGCAGGCCTTCATGAATCTTCTGCTCAATGCCGTCGATGCCCTGACGAATGGGGGGACGTTGTCGGTGAAGACCTCGTATGACCCTGCCGATGGCCTTATCCGCATCAGCATTGCGGACACCGGGAGCGGCATCGGTAAGGACATCCTGGATAAGCTTTTTGAACCTTTTTTCACGACGAAGCCGAGGGGCACCGGTTTGGGGCTGCCCATCACGAAGCGTCTCATCGAGCAGCATGGCGGCTCCATAAGCGTCAGGAGTTCTGAAGTGGGGACAACCTTTGAGATCTCGCTCCCGGTGAGGGAGATAGAAGGGGCCGGCGAGGCATGAAGGAAAAAGGAAAGATCTTTCTTATCGATGACGACGGTATTATCGTTTCGATGCTTTCCCGGGCGCTGAAGAGCGAGGGGTACGAGGTCCGCGGCGAGAGCACTCAGTTCGACGGCATTGTGGAGAGCGTCAGGGCATGGTTTCCCGATGTGGTACTGCTCGATGTGAACCTGCCCCGGACAAGCGGCGTCGACATCCTTTCGGCAATACGGGGTCTTGATCTCAACACGCAGGTGATCATGCTCACTTCGGACGATAACCTCGAGACCGCCGTGAAATGTATGAAGCTGGGCGCTGCCGATTACCTGACGAAGCCTTTCAACATCGATGAGGTAAAGATTGTTATCGGAAACATCGTCGAAAAAGGGAGGCTCAAGCTCGAGGTCGGGTATCTCAGAAAGTTCTTTGAGGAACGGTTCGAAAAAGAGTTCATCGGGGAATGCAGCGCAGTGCGCGAGCTCAAGTCCCAAATGGAAAAGATAGCCTTGTCCCATGTGCAGAGCGTCCTTGTTACGGGCGAAAGCGGAGTCGGCAAGGAGCTGGTGGCACGGAGCCTGCACCGGATCATGAACGAAAAGGGCGGCCGGTATGCGCCTTACCTCGCGGTGAATTGCAGTGCACTTCCCGAAACCCTGCTCGAGAGCGAACTCTTCGGATACGAGAAGGGCGCGTTTACTGATGCAAAAACGGAGAAGAAGGGCATCTTCGAACTCGCACAGGGGGGGACGATCCTCCTCGACGAGATCGGCGAAATGAAGATGGATCTCCAGAGCAAACTGCTCAGGGTCCTCGAAGAGCGGACCGTAAGGCGGGTCGGGGGACGCGAGGAAATCCCGATCGAGGTGACCGTCATTGCGACGACCAATCGGGATATCCCCGAAGCAATCGAAAAAGGCGGCTTCAGGATGGACCTTTTTTACAGGCTTAACGTATTTTCGCTCCTGATCCCCCCGCTAAGGGAAAGGGGATCGGACCTCTCTTTACTCGGGCGATATTTCCTGGGCCAGTTCTCTGCGCGGTACAACAACAAGAAGCTCCAGGGCTTTTCTCCTGAAGCAGAAGAGCTTCTCCGTGCCTACCGGTGGCCCGGGAATGTGAGGGAACTCAAGAATGTCATCGAGAGAATCGTGGTGCTCGAGAGGGACGCCGAGCTGATCACGCCCGCACATCTCCCGAAGGAAATCCTCAGCCCTGCGGTCAGTGCAGGAGTCGCGACGGCGGAGAAGAAGTTTGTCCTGCCCGAGGAGGGAATTTCTCTCGACGATCTGGAGAAGGACCTCATTCTGCAGGCGCTCGAAAGGGCGAAGCACAACAAGACCTTTGCCGCGAAACTGCTGCACATAAGCTATGATTCCTTCAGGTATCAGATAAAGAAGCTGGGGCTGGACGGGTAGTCGGGGGAAGAGCGAGCAGAGTTCCTGTGAGCCACAGAGCACACAGAGAGAAGAATGCTTTTATCTCTCAGGACTCGATAAACTCGATTCCGACGCGGTGCATGCAGTTCCCGTCGATCGCCGCGCTCCGTCTGACAATCCCTGTCCTGTAGTGCGCCTGTTTTGAATTAAGAGCGAGCACGAGGATCTGACCGGGTTCAAGCGGATAATACGTTTTGAGACCGGCGCCGAGGTCGCTTATATCGGTAAGTTCTCCCTTGAGACTCAGCGTCGTCGGCCTTCCGAATTCGAGAGTAGTGATTGAATAGGTGACCACCGCATTCGAGGGAATCCGCAGGGCCCGCCTCTTCTCGGCGGAAGTCTTCTCAATGGCCTTTCCCAGGGCGTGAGACGCGACTGCCTTCAATTCACTGATCTCAAAAGGTTTGACGAGAAGGTGAAACAGATGTTCCTCTGCTTTTTCCTCCACAATCGCGTCCTCATGACTTCCCGTCATGCCGATGATCTTTGTATCAGGAGAGAGGGCCTTTATCTTCTTCAGAAGATCAATTGAATCCAGCCCGGGGAGAGCGATATTGAAAAAGCAAAGATGGTAGGCACAGGAACTGATTTCATGAACGACATCAGGTGCCTCTGAAACCATCTTCACCTCTTCGCAATCCGTCTTGAGCGTCTTCGAGATCGCGTAGTGGATCAACTGGTCGTCATCAATGATAAGTGCGCGCCCCATCACGATGAGATAGAGAGCAAGTTATATGCCATTACATTGCTTTTCATTTGTCTGTATCCGCGCAACGCTGAGCAGATGCAATAGATTGGCCTTAGTACTTCATAATCGGCAGCGTGCACAAAATACGATTCAATCTTCCAGAAGCCTCTCCCGGGAAGAGAGCGATTATGCCGTTCACCTCACTCTCGTTTTGTCGAAGTGTGACAACTGGGGATTTGTATAGCGAAGCGTTGAAAAAGAAACGCTCTGCTGTTTGATGAGGAGCGAGATATAAGGAAAGTCAGCGGCGAGAATTCACCCGCGCCCGATTGCTGCCGCTCTCCCGTCCGGTTGTTACAAAAAAATAGGGTTCGGTGATCGAGGGCCGGCTTGAAAGACTGTTCAGAGATCTGTCGCAGAATGGTGAAATTACCGAGAATACAGTCATTTCACCTATGTTTCAGCTGTCAACAGAAGAGGGCCGAAAGATGACGGAGAGGATAATGCGTGTGTCCGCCTCTTACGGATAGGACTCATTGGTGTGTGTCCTGCCGTGACACACAAGCGTGCAACTCCCGGAAA
>DATJWU010000190.1:0-4164 GCA_035501055.1 Thermodesulfovibrionales bacterium | reverse complement strand
CGGGAAAGAGGGGAAGATTGAGAGAGCCCCATTGACCGAACACCACAAGAAACAGGGTGGAAAGAAAAAAAACGGTCTTTCCTGTAACAGGGATCCCTCTCCGGGAAACAGGAACAGGAGACTTCCCCACGATCTTCAGGTTCTCTTCATAGAGATCCCGGAGGATCGTGCCTTTTAGTCTCGCTTCCCGTCCCTTACGCCTCATCGAAAACATCAGTACCATCACTTTAACAATTTTATGGGGAAATTACAATGGAATTTGGGACTGTCGCGGCTTCACGCACAGACCGTGCAGGATATATTTAGACCGAAAATTGCTGAATTATGGAGTCAACCCAACAGTATGATATGGGTCATAGAATGATCTGTAGAATTTGCTAAAATATATTCATCATGTTAAAGGAAGGCTGTCCAGGAAGCAAAGAGATACGGAACCCCTCCCCGGAAGAGTTCACCTGTTACTGGTGTGACCGAGTCAACGAGATTTGGACCGACGAAGTTGAAACAGTCTGCAAGGGCTGCGGGAAGACCATTTCGCGGGAGATCGGCACTACCTGTCTTCAGTGGTGCCCTGCGGCAAGAGAGTGCGTCGGAGCTGAAAAATACGAAAAGCTCATGAGGGCGGTCAGAAAGTAACGCCGTGCGGGATCTTCTTTCGATGTCCCGCAGGCAGCCGCTTTCCGGAACAGGGAGAAGATGAAGAGGAGACCTGCAGTCGCCGGGCAGTTTTACCACGGAACTCAGGCCAAACTTGACCATCAGGTGAGGCAATACGTCACAAAGGACCTCCCGAGAGAAAAGGCGCTTGCGATCCTCTCCCCCCATGCGGGCCTTGTCTATTCGGGTCGGGTTGCCGGCGCCGTCTACTCGCGGATCGCAATCCCCGAAACATTTCTTCTCCTCGGCCCTAATCATACGGGATTGGGCGCCCGCCTTGCCTTGATGACTTCCGGTGAATGGGAAATCCCCACCGGCGTGGTCGACATAGACGAAGAACTTGCCGGGCGGCTTCTCGCCGGCATTCCCTCGCTTGAGGGAGATGCACAGGCCCATCTTTTCGAGCATTCGATCGAGGTGCAACTCCCCTTCATTACATTCTTTTCGAAAGAGACAAAGATCGTGCCCCTGGCCCTCATGTCCGCGACGCTTGAAGAATGCGCAGCACTCGGTGAAGGCATAGCCCGGTCGATCCGCGAGTCCTCCTCTCACATTGTAATCGCCGCGACGTCCGACATGAGCCATTACGTGTCTGACGCAGTGGCACGGAAGCAAGACAGGATGGCCATCGACCGGATTGTAGACCTCGATCCTGAAGGGCTCTACAGGACAGTCGAGAAGGAGCGAATCACGATGTGCGGGTACCTCCCCGCCACCGTCATGCTTTTTGCCTCGCGCGCTCTTGGCGCACAGGAAGCACGCATCATACAATACGCCACCTCTGCGGAAGTCAGCGGCGACTACGACCATGTGGTCGGATATGCCGGAATAGTCATTCTGTAACCACCCCTTCCGGGAGAATGTCACTCCGGGCAGAACCGTTTATTTTTCTTGCCCTCCCCCCCCTTTTTCTGGTATAAATAATATAACAGTGAAGAGGGTGGTTTGCCTGCCCTGTACGTGAGAGGAGAAAGAGTTGATCCGGCAAATTAGATCTTTTGGGAGTGCGTGTAAGGGGTACGGTGTGCATGCTGAACGAACCGTTCAGAAGCCTTATGTCTCCTTCAGGACACCCACCTATTTTATAGGCGGATCTGATTTTTCTTTTCCACGACAGGGCGGGTTTATCCGGCTTGTATCTTTCATGCTTTTGCACTTTGTGAGCCTTGTCTGGACTATAGATAAGAAAATAAAGAGATCCGGCGGAGCGCCGGCGCTGCGTCTGTTGAAGCAGACCTTCCCGGTGCGTCCCCTCTGTTTTCCGGATTTCCGCGCATCTAGACGATTATTTCCCGCTCCGCGCCCGGCGCTCACAAAAACACGCTAAAGCCAAAGACCTGCCCCTGCCCTCCTAAAATATTATGAAAGGGAGGACCATGTCCGCATGATTGACACTACTCACCTGCTCATTGCGCTCGGCATCGGCATCACACTCGGAATTGTGTTCAACCTTCTCTACAGACATTCGATCCGCAATCAGCGAATATCCTTTGAACGGGAGAAAAATGAACTGATCGAAGAGGCAAAAAGGTCAGCGGAAGCCCTGAAGAAAGAGGCCGGACTGGAGGCCAAAGATCTGGTCTTTCAGGCGAAATCGGATGCGGAAAAAGAGATACGGGAGAGGCGACACGAAGTAAACCAGCTCGACAGAAGGCTCAGACAAAAGGAAGAGGCGCTCGAAAGAAAGTCCGACCAGGTCGAAAAGAGGGAGCACGATCTCAATAAGAGGGAAAAGGAATACAACGGGCGCGAACGGGCGCTTCACGACCGCGAAACGCAGTATAGCCAGATCATAAAAGAGCAGGTGGCGACTCTCGAAAGGATTTCCGGTACCACCGCCGACGAGGCCCGCCAGGAACTCCTCAGGAGGACGGAAGAAGAAACACGCTTCGAGTCTGCAAAGCTTGCCAAAAGGATCGAAGATGAAGCGAGGGAAGCGGCTGAGAAGAAGTCAAAGGAAATCGTAAGCCTCGCGATTCAGAGGTACGCGAGCGACTATGTGGCCGATGCGACAGTGACCGCGGTAAACCTCCCGAACGACGAAATGAAAGGGCGGATTATTGGGAGAGAGGGGCGTAATATCCGCGCCCTGGAGGCTGCTACCGGAGTGGACCTCATTGTCGATGACACCCCCGAGCTTGTTACCCTCTCTGCCTTCGACCCGGTCAGAAGGGAAATCGCCCGTCTCTCCCTGGAGCGCCTTATCGCCGACGGCAGAATACACCCTTCACGCATTGAAGAGGTCGTTGAGAAGGCGAAGAAGGATGTGGATGCGACGATCAGGGAGGAGGGTGAAAAGGCGGTCTTCGACCTCGGTCTCTCGGGTGTTCATCCTGAACTCGTGAGACTCCTCGGGAGACTCAAGTACAGGACATCCTACGGTCAGAATATGCTCCAGCATTCCAGGGAGGTCGCGTACCTTGCGGGAATGATGGCATCAGAACTCGGCGTTGACGTAAAACTTGCCAAGAGGGGAGGACTCCTCCACGATCTCGGGAAAGCGATCGATCATGAGATTGAAGGTTCTCACCAGGAGATCGGTGCCAATACCGCAAAGAAGTTCGGTGAGAACTTCAAGGTGATCAATGCAATTCAGGTGCACCACGGCGAGGGTGAGCCGGCTACGGTTGAGGCGGCGCTCGTTGCCGCGGCTGATGCCCTTTCCGCGGCACGTCCGGGGGTAAGGAGGGAGAGCATCGAGAACTACCTCAAGCGTCTCGAAAAGCTTGAGCAGATGGCCATGTCGTACAAGGGCGTCGACAAATGTTACGCCATTCAGGCGGGCAGGGAGGTGAGAATTATCGTCAAACCCGAAGACGTCAACGATGATATGGCGTCCGTGCTTTCAAGGGATCTTTCGAAAAAAATTGAGGCGGAACTCACCTACCCCGGCCAGATAAAAATTACGGTGATCAGAGAGTCAAGGTTTGTCGAATATGCAAAATAACGCACTGGGCGGGATACAATGGGCCGTGGGAGGAGGCCCCTTATTTCCCGCGGGAAAGCCTCTTGCCCGGCATATTGCCCTGATATGAAAGTCCTTTTCATCGGTGACATCGTCGCCAAGAGCGGGAGGACCGCAGTCAGAGCGCTCCTGCCGGCAGTCGTGTCCAGGTACAAGATCGACTTTGTCATCGCCAATGGAGAGAATGCTGCCGCGGGCTTCGGGATTACGGAACCCGTTGCCGAAGAGATATTCTCCATGGGCGTTCATGTCATCACGAGCGGTAATCACATCTGGGACAAGAAGGATGCCATCCCCTACCTCTCAAAAGAAAACCGGGTCCTCCGGCCCCTCAATTATCCTCCCGGCGTCCCCGGCTACGGCAGCATTGTCTGGAGCGTCAGGGGGATGAAGGTCGCGGTGCTGAATCTTTCGGGCAGGGTGTTTATGTCCCCCATCGATTGCCCTTTCAGGACAGGTATGGCTGAAATCGAACGGCTGCGCCTGGAGGCGAACTGCATTATCGTCGATTTCCATGCGGAGGCTACCTCGGAAAAAATAGC